>CAYHCR010000779.1:0-2734 GCA_964354895.1 uncultured Myxococcales bacterium
TTGAGCGCGCGCGTGAGCGCGGCGAACTGCGCCGGGCTCTCGACGTTGCGCTTGAAGAGGATGGTCGAGGCGACGCCGCGGGCGAAGAGCGCGTCGAGGTGGCCCGGCGGGCTGGTGCCCGAGAAGCCAACACAGAAGAGGCGCGCGACCTGCAACGAGAGCTCGCTCATGGCGGCCACCCTACGAATCCGGCGCGGCGGGCGCCAGAAGGACCCCGCGCGACGCGCGTCACCAGTGCGGCGGCGGATCGTCCGCGGGCGGCTCGTCGGGCGGCGCGAGCGAGGTGACACGGTTGCCGAGCTGTCCGACGAGGCCGCGCAGCGCGTCGAGCTCGCGCCGCTGCTCGAAGAGCTGCGTGGAGAGCTCCTCGACCAGGCGCTCGAGCTGCGCGTAGCGGATCTCCAGCTCGATCAGGCGTTCGGTCACGTCGGCGCTCCTGTCGTCTCGCCGGCGCGGAAGAACCGCCGGTGTTGGAGGAAATGCAGGACCTGCCGCTGCACCTCCCGATCGCCCATCAGGAAGCTGTGCGCCCGCGGCACGACGAGGTGATCGGCGGCCGCCGGGTGGCGCGTCTCCTCGAGCAGCACGGTCGAGTCGCTCGGCCGACCGGGCGCGAGCCGGGCGAGCAGCCACGTGCCCGGCAGCAGCCACGTCGGCCGATCGCCCGCGATCACGCCGAACGGCGCGGGCGGGGGCGGCAAGCCCGCGACCGCGTCGGGCGAGAGATCCTGCAGCGCGGGACCGAAGACGAGCCGGCCGAGCGGCCGCGGCGCGAGCGAGGCGGCGAGCAGGGAGCCCGTGAGCGGGGAGCCGAGCAGCACGGCCGCCGCCGCGTGGAAGTCGGGCTGCACGAGCGGCAGCGCGCGGAAGACGAGCCCGCCCATCGAGTGGCCCACGAAGGCGAGGGTGTCGGGCGCGCGATCCCAGCCGCGGGCGGCGATCGCGTCGAGCACGTGCGCCGCGCAGTCCCGCAGCCGGCGGGCGCGCGAGGGGTAGTCGATCGCCAGCAGCTCGTGGCCGGCGCCCGCGAGGGCCCGACCCAGCGGGCGCATCGCGCGCGAGGAGCGGGCGAGGCCGTGCAGCAGCACGACGTTCATGCGGCGGCATCATGGCTGAACCGGCGGCGCGGCTCACGGCAGATTCCGTCAGCGCGTGGCGAGCGCGGTCCCCCCGCGCGGGAGCGGCTTCACGATCCGATGGACGTCGGCCGGCGGCGCGCAGAGGTCGTCGCCCGCGTAGGTCGCGCGCAGGAGCAGGCGACCGTCCGCGAGGCGGTGTGCGGCGGCGGGCAGCGGCGGGCTCTGCACACCCGCGCAGCCCGGCGCGCGGGGCAGTCCTGCAGGCAATCGCGCCGCCGCCACGAGCACGCCCGCCTCCTCGATCTGCAGCGCGCTGCGGCGGTCGTCCCAGACGAAGCGGCGCCCGTCGATCGTCGCCGCCGCGTCCTCGCCGGCGGAGAGCGCCGCCTGCTCGAGGCCGAGCGACTCGAGCGGCCGGAAGTCCTGCGTCTGGAGCCGCTCGTCTAGGCGCGAGAGGCGCCTCCCCGCGGCCTCGAGCTGCGCGGCCGCGGCAGGTCCGCCTCGCGCCACGAGCGCGCCTTCGACCGGGTTCAGCAGCGGGATCGACTCGCGCGGCAGGCCCGTGCGGCCGTCGAGCAGCTGCAGGGTCAGGACGGGGCAGGCGCACGCGGGGGCGGGCTCCGCGATCACCACCGCGACCAGCGCGCCGTCCGGCGTCGCCGCGGGCAGGCCCGGCGCGAGCTCGTCGGTCGCGGCCCGGTGCAGCGCGGTCACGTCGAAGAAGCGCGCGATCGGCGGGTTCGGCGTCGCGGGGGTCGGCTCGCGGAACCGGGCCGCCCAGACGGCGGGGCGATCCGCGGGAGGGGCGTCGCAGGCGGCGAGGAGAGCGAGGAGCGGCGGCAGGGCGGCGAGGCGCATGGGGCAGGCAAAAGCAGGGGGCGTGCCAGCCCGAATTGCCCGGAAATTGCCCCTGATCCTGGCGGAGGCGCGGCCGCTGGGACGCGCGGCGTGGGCGCAGGGAGACGTCTGGTGGCGCGCCGTCCGGGCCGGCGAGGCTGTCACCGCACGCGAGGAGACCCGTCCGGTGCTCTATCCTCCCGCGACTCCCACCCCGTCGAGGCCGACATGGCGACCCCCGACCCGATCACGCGCTACGACGCAGACCTTCCCCCTGCACAGGCCGAGATCACGCGCCTGCTCCGAGCGGTGATCGACACAGCGCTCCCGGACGCGACGTCGAAGGTCTGGCACGGGCACCCGGTCTGGTTTGACGGAGAGAATCCGGTCGTCGGCTACGACGCCCGCAAGGCGACCGTGAACCTGCTGTTCTGGAACGGCCAGGCGCTCGGCGAGCCGGCGCTCGTGCCCGTCGGCACCTTCCGCGCGGCCGGGACGCAGTATGCAACGGCGTCCGACGTCGACGCCGTGCAGCTTCGCCGCTGGCTCAAGAAGGCCCGCACGAACGTCTTCGACGGCGTGACGCATTTCCGCGCGCTGCGGGAGGCCGCGAAGCTGCGGAAGGTCACGGGCAAGGTGGCGGGGCGCGCGAAGCGGTAGATCTGTGGACGTTCGTCAGGAACCGCGGCGCTCCGAGCGCGCGGCGCGCGATCGCGCCCGAGCGCGTCGCGTCGCACCCGTCGATACGTGGCCTCGCCGCGGAAAGCCGGCGGCCCCGCGCTCGGGACGATCGCCTTCCCGCGGTTCGGGGCGATCGT
>CAYHCR010000780.1:0-1078 GCA_964354895.1 uncultured Myxococcales bacterium
CTTCAACGTGCTGGTGCTCTCCGATCGCGGCGTCGACGCCCGCCACGCGGCGATCCCCGCGCTGCTCGCGCTCTCGGCCGTGCACCAGCGGCTCGTGCGCGAGGGCACGCGCATGCACACGGGGCTCGTCGTCGAGACGGGCGAGGCGCGGGAGGTACACGACTTCGCGCTGCTCATCGGGTTTGGCGCCGCGGCGGTGAACCCGTACCTCGCGCTCGACTCGGTCCGGGCGCTCGCGCGCGCGGGCGAGGTCGGCGGCGACGAGGAAGAGGCGCAGCAGCGGTACGTCCACGCGCTCGACGAGGGCATCCTCAAGGTGATGTCCAAGATGGGCATCTCCACCATCAGCTCGTACCGCGGCGCGCAGATCTTCGAGGCGGTCGGCCTCGATCGCGTGCTGATCGACCGCCATTTCACCGGCACTCCTTCCCGCCTCTCCGGCATCGGCCTCGTGGAGCTCGGCGAGGAGAACGCCGCCCGCCACGCCCGCGGCTTCGCCCGCCCGCTCGAGCCCGACGCGCCGCCGCTCCCGGTCGGCGGCCTCTACCGCTGGCGCCGGCAGGGCGAGCGGCACAAGTGGAACCCCACCACGATCGCGCACCTGCAGCACGCCGCGCGGACCGGCGACGCGCACGCCTTCGAGCAGTATTGCCGGGCCGCCGACGACGAGGCGCGCGAGCTCACGACGCTGCGCGGGCTGCTCGCGATCGACGAGACGGGCGCGGCGCCGGTGCCGCTCGACCAGGTGGAGCCCGCCAGCGAGCTCGTGCGCAGGTTCGTCACGGGCGCGATGAGCTTCGGGAGCATCTCCGCCGAGGCGCACGAGACGCTGGCGATCGCGATGAACCGGCTGCACGCCCGCTCCAATTCCGGCGAAGGCGGCGAGGAGCCGCGGCGCTTCACGCCCGACGCGAACGGCGACGCCCGCCGCAGCGCGATCAAGCAGATCGCCTCGGGGCGCTTCGGCGTGACGGTCGACTACCTCGTCAACGCCGACGAGCTGCAGATCAAGGTCGCCCAGGGCGCGAAGCCCGGTGAGGGCGGCCAGCTCCCGGGCCCGAAGGTCGACGAGCGCATC
>CAYHCR010000780.1:1088-2727 GCA_964354895.1 uncultured Myxococcales bacterium
CATCTATTCGATCGAGGACCTCGCGCAGCTCATCTACGACCTGCAGAGCGTCCACCCCACCGCGCGGATCTCCGTGAAGCTCGTCAGCGAGGTCGGCGTCGGCACGATCGCCGCCGGCGTCGCGAAGGCCGGCGCGGGCGGCGTCACGATCTCCGGCTACGAGGGCGGCACGGGCGCCTCCCCGCTCTCCTCGCTGCGCCACGCGGGGCTCCCCTGGGAGCTCGGCCTCGCCGAGGCGCAGCAGGTGCTCGTCCACAACGAGCTGCGCGATCGCATCCGGCTGCAGGTCGACGGCGGCATCCGCACGCCGCGGGACGTCATCGTCGCCACCCTGCTCGGCGCGGAGGAATTCGGCCTCGCCACCGCGAGCCTCGTCGCGAGCGGTTGCGTGATGCTGCGCAAGTGTCACCTGAACACCTGCTCGGTCGGCATCGCCACGCAGGATCCCCGCCTCACGGCGAAGTACGCCGGCTCGCCCGACGACGTCGTCCGGTTCTTCCTGTTCGTCGCCGAAGGCGTGCGCGTATGGCTCGCGCGGCTCGGCGCGCGCACGCTCGCCGAGCTCGTGGGCCGCGTGGAGCGCCTCAAGGCCCGCACGGATCTCCCGCCCGGAAAGGCCCGACGCCTGCAGCTCGGCGCGCTCCTGGCGCTGCCCGCCGGCCCCCGCTCGAACGTGCGCAGGTGTGACACGGCGCAGCGCAAGGACGTCGCCGATCACCTCGATCTGCAGCTCCTCCCGCTGCTCGAGCCGGCGATCGAGCGCGGCCAGCCCGTCGTGCTCCAGCGCGCGATCCAGAACAAGGACCGCGCGGTCGGGGCGCGGCTCTCCGGCGCGATCGCGCAGCGACACGGCGCGGCGGGGCTCGCCGAGGACGCCGTCCGCCTCGAGCTGACGGGGTCGGCGGGCCAGAGCTTCGGCGCCTTCCTCTGCAAGGGCGTCACGCTCGCGCTCTCCGGCGACGCCAACGACGGCGTCGGAAAGGGGCTCTCGGGCGGCCGCCTCGTCCTGCGACCGCCGCCGGGCTTCCGGCCCCCGGCGGAGGAGAACGTGATCCTCGGCAACGCGGCGCTCTACGGCGCGACCGCCGGCGAGCTCTTCGCCGCGGGGCTCGCCGGCGAGCGCTTCGCCGTGCGCAACTCGGGCGCGCGGGCGGTCGTCGAGGGCGTCGGCGATCACGGCTGCGAGTACATGACGGGCGGCGCGGTGGTCGTGCTCGGGCCCACGGGGAGAAACTTCGCGGCGGGCATGAGCGGCGGCGTCGCGTACGTGCTCGATCGGGCGCGCACCTTCCGCAAGCGCTGCAACCTCGAGATGGTCGAGCTCGAGGCGCTCGTCGACGAGTCGGAGCTCTGGCTCGTCTACGGCCTCATCGAGGCGCACGTGCGTCACACCGGCAGCGCGCTCGGCCGCCGCGTGCTCGACAACTGGGAGCACCTCGTCCCGTCGTTCGTGAAGGTGATGCCGCAGGACTACAAGCGCGTGCTGCAGCAGCGGCGCGCGCGGCTGCGTCCGCCAGGCGCGGCGCTGCCGTCGGGGGTGCAGTGATGGGAAAGCCGACCGGCTTCCTCGAGTGGACGCGGCAGGGGCCCGACAAGCGCCCGGCGAGCGCGCGCCTGCGTGACTTCCGGGAGATCACGC
>CAYHCR010000781.1:0-2724 GCA_964354895.1 uncultured Myxococcales bacterium
GCCGCCGCTGCGGCGACCGGTGGGGCGGCGAACGGAGGATCGTCCCCGAGCCCGGCGAGCGCGTCGTCCTCCTCGGTCGACGGGGCGGCAGTGACGACGGCGGGCGCCTCGTCGACTAGGCTGTCGAAGGCATCGTCGAGCTTGCCGAGGTCGTCCTCGCCCGCGCCGCCGAGCGCCTCGCGCGGGATCGTCATCGTCGCGCCCTCGAGGCCCTCCTCGTCGAACTTGATCGACTCCTCACCGGGCGTGTCGTCCTCGAGCGCGATGGGCGCCTCGGCAGCGCCCTCCGGCAGCTCCACGTGGCGCGCGACCGCGTCGACGAGCGCGTCCGTCGCGAACGGTTTGATGAGGTACTCCTCGGCGCGGACCTTCAGCTTCTTGTGCTCCTCGAAGGTCTTCGGCGTGGCCTGCGACGAGATCAGCACGAGCGGGATCTTCTTGAGCTCGTCGTCCTTCTTGAGCTTCTGGCACCACGCGTAGCCACCGGTCAGCTTGTCGCCGAGCTCGACGGAGAGGACGATCGCGGCCGGATTCTCCTTGGCGAGATCCATTCCGGCCTTGCCGTCGCCCGTCGTGAGAACCTCGACGCCGCGCGCCGTGAGCGCCTCCCGCAGGGTCGCGTTCGAGGACTCGTCGGTGTCGATCAGGAGAATCTTCATGGGTGTGGGCTCGGGCGGGCGGGAAGCACCCCCGGAAGGCGAAAACCTCACAAAAATCGGGTGAAAACGAGGTTAGACGGGCCCACACGACCCGTCAAGCTCGACGCATTCCCGGCGGGGAGGGTGCGGTGACACGACCGCGCGTCAGCGCTCTTCGACCTCGCGGACGAGCTCGAGCACGTCGCGCTCGTCGAGGTCCGAGACGAGCGAATAGCTCACGCCGCGGCGGCTCCAGACGGCGACGTTGTAGCCGCGCTCGTTGGCGAGCATGACCTCATGCCCGTTGACGGAGGCGGTGCGCGCGACGGTGCCGCGCAGCTCGGAGGCGTCGCCCGGGTAGACCAGCAGCGTCATTCGACGCTTGGGCACGCCGCGGTCGTAGACGACGTAGGCCGCCTGACGCTCGCGCACGTTCGCCAGCCGCGCGCCGACGATCCGCGGCGGGTTCGCTGAGCGGAAGCGCGGCACGCTGACGTGGAAGTCGACCTTGCCCTGAAACCACGGCTCGACGTCCTGGCCGGCGATCTCGATCGGGAGCTGGCGCGCGTGCTGCTCGATCGCGTCCTGCACGAGCGCGTCGGGGCGGCCTTCGTCGCCGGTCCGCCCCCGGAGGATCACGACGCTCACCGCCGCCGCGCAGGCCGCAGCGACGCCGAACGCCGCGAGGTACCGACGCGCATTGTCGGCCGCGCGCTCGGTCGCGAGCCCGATCGTGATCCGTGACCGAAGACGATCGGGTGCGGCCGGGAGCGCGGGGCGGACCTTCTCGCGCAGGGCGCTGCGGAAGGCGACCGCGTGCTCGACCTCCGCGAGGCAGGCGGCGCAGGCGTCGAGGTGCGCCGCGACCGCCTCGGCCTCCCCATCCACGAGCTCGCCGTCCGCGAACGCGGCGAGCAGCGGGAGCGCGTCGGCGCACGCCAGTCGGCGATCTGCGGCGGGGAGGCTCACGCGGGGTCGGGCTCCTTGGCTGCGCTCACGTCGAGGCGGCCTTGCGACGACGATACTCCAGAAGGCTGGTCGGCTCGTCCTCGGCCGCGTCCGGCGGCGTCTGGACGATGCCGGCCTCACGCGCCGTCTGGAGCAGCTTCTTCTCCAGCTGGCGGCGGCCGCGGAAGAGGCGACTCATCACGGTCCCGACCGGGCAGCCGATGATCGTCGCGATCTCCTGATACGAAAAGTCCTGCAGGTCCGCGAGGATGACGACCATGCGGAAGTCGATCGGCAGCTCGTCGATCGCGCGGACCACGTCGTCGGAGAACATCCGGTCCAGAAAATGCCGCTCGGGATCGGCGGCCCGATCCGCCGAGCGCCGCGAGATGAGCCGCTCGGTCACCGCCTCGCGCTCCGGCCCGTCCACCAGCTCCCGCTCCTTCGTCGAGCGGCGGTACTGGTTGATGAAGGTGTTGGTGAGGATCTTGAAGATCCACGCCTTGAAGTTGGTGCCGCGCTCGAACTTGTCGAAGAAGCGGAACGCCCGCAGGACCGTGTCCTGGACGAGATCCTCCGCGTCGCCCTCGTTGCGCGTGAGGCGCACGCCGGCGGCGTAGAGGCCGTTGAGGTGCGGCTGCACCATCGTCTCGAACTCGCGGCGGGTCAGCTGGGTGCGTCCAAAACCGAGCACGAAGGCTCCCTTCTCGCGGCGTGAAACGCGCTGGAGGGGGTGGCTCTTCCCGACGCCCCCTGCGGCACGATCCCGCGAACGGTCAGGAGCCAATGCAAACTGGGGGCGCAGCCGCCGGTCACGTGATTTCAGGCGCTTGCGCCCGCCGCATGTCCGGACCCCCACGGACCTCCGAGGGCGGTACGACGCGGACGTGCCTTTCTGGCAGCGCGGGGGGCCGGGCGCAGGAGGGCCCGCTCCCGCCGCTGCCGATTCGGCAGACGGGCGAGGCGGGCCCTCGGGTGCTGCCGGTGCCGCGTTACGCGCGCGCGCCGTTCTTCGTCGGCTTCTTCGCCGGCGCGGCCTTCTTGCCGGCGCCCGCGAAGGCGTCCGCGAGGGGCACGTACGGCTTCTTCATGTCGCGCGCGACGGCCTCGTAGGTGACGTGGCCGCGCTCCTTGGCGC
>CAYHCR010000782.1:0-2723 GCA_964354895.1 uncultured Myxococcales bacterium
GGCGTCGACGACGACTGCCTCGGCCTCGACGGCGTCGACGAGTCGCCCGACGACGACCTCGACCGCGACGGCCACGGCTTCGAGGGCAACCCGTTCGGCGCCCCGATCGGCGGGGACTGCGACGACCTCAACCCGGCCGTCCACCCGGGCGCGCCGGAGCTCGCGGGCAACGGCCTCGACGACGACTGCGATCCCGCCACCGTCGACTGACGACGAAGCCCGGATACACGAAGGCCCCGCCGGAGCGACGCTCCGCGCGGGGCCTCGTCGTGTCGAACCTGCTCAGCTCTGCGGGATCTTCTTTGCGTCGGCCAGGAACTTCTGCAGCCCGATGTCCGTGAGCGGGTGGCGCGCGAGCTGCTGGATCACCGAGAGCGGGATCGTGCAGACGTGCGCCCCGAGCCGGGCCGCGGTGAGCACGTGGAGCGGGTTTCGGACGCTCGCGACGAGGACCTGCGTCTCGAAGTCGTAGTTCTCGTAGATCTCCAGGATCTGCTGGATGATCTCCATGCCGTCGTGCGAGGCGTCGTCGAGCCGGCCGACGAAGGGGGAGATGTAGGTCGCGCCCGCCTTCGCGGCGAGCAGCGCCTGCGTGGCCGAGAAGCAGAGCGTGACGTTCGTGCGGATGCCCTCGGCGGCGAAGACCTTCACGGCCTTGAGCCCGTCGACGATCAGCGGCACCTTGACGACGATGTTCTTGTGCAGCTTCGCGAGCTCGCGCCCCTCGCGCAGGATGCCGTCGGTGTCGGTGGCGAGCACCTCTGCCGAGATCGGCCCGTCGACGATCGCGCAGATCTCCTCGATCACCTTGCGCATCGGCTTGCCCGTCTTCGCGACGAGCGAGGGGTTGGTGGTGACGCCGTCGAGCACGCCGAGCGCGTGCGCCTGCTTGATCTCGTCGAGATCCGCCGTATCGATGAAGAACTTCATGGCTCCTCCTGAGGGGCGCGGGCCCTGGGACGCGGAAGACCGCCCTGCGCCGCGTGTGCTAGGGGTCGGCGCATGAAGCACAAGGTCCGGCCGATCCGCAAGCCCGCCGCGCCGAAGAGACCTGCCGCGCCACGCCGGCGCCGGCCCGCCTTCGACGCGGAGGCCGTGCTCGCCCGCGGCCGGACCGTGCTGGAGGCCGAGGCCGCCGCGATCCGCTCGCTCGCCCCCCGGCTCGGCGCGCCCTTCGTCGACGCCGTCCGCCGGATCCTCTCCTGCCGCGGCCGCGTCGTGGTGACCGGGATGGGCAAGGCCGGCTTCGTCGCCCAGAAGCTCTCCGCGACCCTCGCCTCCTCCGGCACGCCGTCGCTCTACCTCCACCCCGCCGAGGCGCTCCACGGCGACCTCGGCCGCGTCGTCTCCGGCGACGTGGTCGTCGCGCTCTCGAACTCGGGCCGGACCGAGGAGGTCCTCCGGCTCCTCGGGCCCGTGAAGCGCATCGGCGCGCTCGTGATCGCGCTGACCGGCGACGCGAGCTCGCCGCTGGCGCGCGGGGCGGATCTGGTGCTCGAGCTCGGGCCGATCGAAGAGGCCTGTCCGCTCGGGCTCGTGCCGACAGCGTCGGCCGCCGCGCTGCTCGCGCTCTCCGACGCGCTCGCGATGGCGATCCTCGCGCAGCGCCCGTTCGGCTCGGAGGACTACGCGCTGTTTCACCCCTCCGGCTCGCTCGGCCGCTCGGTGACGCCCGTGGAGGAAGTGATGCGGCAGGGCCGACGCAACCCGGTCGTGCGGGAGGACGCGCCGCTCGCGGAGGCCGTGCGCGTGATGACGCAGACGCCGGGGCGGCCCGGCGCGACGAGCGTGGTCGACGCGACCGGCGTGCTGGTCGGCGTCTTCACCGACGGTGATCTGCGGCGACTGCTCGAGGAGGGCCGCTTCTCGCTGACGATCGCGGTCGGCGAGGTGATGTGCCGCGCGCCGCGCACGGTGCGCCCGACGACGCTCGTGCAGGACGCGACGCGGATCCTCCGGGAGAAGACGATCGACCAGCTGCCCGTCGTGGACGACGCGGGCCGACCGGTGGGGCTCCTCGACGTCCAGGACGTGCTGGCGCTCGCATGAGAGGCGTCTCCGAGACCACGCGGCGTGAGCAGCTCTGCGCCGCAGGCCGCCGCCTCTGGGAGCGCGGGCTCGTCGGCGCCGGCGAGGGCAACCTCTCGGCGCGCGTGCGCGGGCCTCGCCTGCTCGTGACGCCGTCGGGCGTGAACAAGTCCGCCCTTCGTCCGGAGGACCTGCTGCTCGTGGACGCGCGCGACGGCCGCGTCATCGACGGCCGCGGTCGCCCGTCGAGCGAGCTGCCGCTGCACCTGGCCGCGTACCTCGCCCGCCCCGAGGCCGACGCCGTCGCGCACGCACACCCGCTCGCCGCCGTCGCGCACACGCTCGCGGGCCGGCCGCTCCGGGCGTTGACGCCGGAGGCCGCGGTCGTGCTCGGCGCCGAGGTCCCCGTCGCGCCGTTCGCGATCCCGGGCACCGACGCGCTCGCCGCGTCGATCCGTGACGCGCTGCGGACGGCGACGGTGGCGCTGCTCGAGCGCCACGGCGCGATCGCGGTCGGCCCCGATCCGCTCGCCTGCGCCGACGCGCTCGAGGTGCTCGAGCGGACGGCGCTCACGAGCCTCTACGCCAACTCGCTGGGCGGCAGCGCGGCGCCGCTGTCTCCTGCCGTGCTCGAGGCGGTCCGCGAAGCTGCCCGGCGCAACGGCCTGCTGCGCTGATCGCAGTCCCGCGGCGCT
>CAYHCR010000783.1:0-2723 GCA_964354895.1 uncultured Myxococcales bacterium
GCTATCTCCTGCACGAGTTCCTCTCGCCGCTGGTGAACCACCGGACCGACGGCTACGGGGGCTCGCTCGCAGGGAGGCTGCGGCTGCCGCTCGAGGTGCTCGACGCCGTGCGCGCCGCGTGGCCCGCACAGCTGCCCATCACGGTGCGCATCTCGGCGACCGACTGGGCCGACGGCGGCTTCACGGACGACGAGGCCGTCGAGCTCGCGCGGGCGCTCAAGGCCCACGGCGCGGACGCGATCGACGTCTCGACCGGCGGCGCGGTCCCGCACCAGCGCCCCGTGCACGGCCGCATGTGGCAGGCGAAGTTCTCCGATCGCGTCCGGCAGGAGGCGGGGATCGCGACGATCGCGGTCGGAAACATCGTCTCGATGGACCAGATCGACACGCTCGTGGCCTCCGGCCGCGCCGATCTCTGCGCGCTCGCCCGGCCGCACCTGCTCGACCCCCACTTCACGCTGCGCGCCGCCGTCGAGGCCGGCCACGTCGCGCACGAGGTCCCGGTGCCGTACCGGGTGATCGCGCCGGTCGCGAAGCGCTGATCGAGCGGATCAGCCGGCCGGCAACGACACCGTGAAGGTCGTGCCCGCCCCGACCACCGAGCGCAGCTCGAGCCGGCCGCCGTGCTCCTCGACGATGCGGCGGCAGATCGCGAGGCCGAGGCCCGTGCCGCCCCGGGTCTTGGTGGTGAAGAACGGCTCGAAGATCCGCGCGGCGATCTCGTCGCTCATGCCGGCGCCGTTGTCCTCGATCTCGAGCCGCAGCCCGCCGGGCTCCGGCGCCAGCCGCACCTGCACCAGGTTGTCGCTGGTGCGCGCCGGATCGAGCGCCTCGAGCGCGTTGCTGACCAGGTTGAGCACGAGCTGGCCGAGCCGCGTGCGCGAGCCCGTCACGGCGGGCACCGCAGCGCTCTCGAGCTCCACCCGTCCGAGCCGCCGCTCGTCCGCGCGCACGAGGCGCAGCGTGAGCGCCACGACCTCCGCGAGATCGACGGGCCCGCGCTCGCTCGAGCGCGTGGAGAGCTCGACGCCCTTGAGGATCTCGATGATCGTCTCGCAGCCTCGCTCGGCGTCCTCCATCCACTCGTGGATCTCGCGGACCACCGCGCTCGCGGCGCCCGGCTCGATCCGGCGGGCGTCGAGATCGTCCGCCAACTCCGTCAACGCGGCCCGCGCCAGCTCCGCGTTGACCCGGATCGTGCCGAGCGGATTGCGGACCTCGTGCGCGATCCCGGCCGCCGCGAGGCCGAGCGCGGAGACCCGCTCGGTCTCGTGGATCTTCCCCTCGAGCTCGCGCACGCGGCGGACCAGCAGCCAGCGCTCGCGCCCCTCGCGCAGCGCCTGCTTGAGCTCGCGCAGGTCCCACGGCTTGCGGAGGTAGTGGTGCACCTGGCCGCGGTTGATCGCGTCGATCGCGGCGTCGAGATCGGAGTACGCGGTGATCAGCATGCGGATCGTGTCGGGGCGGCTCTCCTTCACGCGCTCGGCGAGATCGACGCCGGAGAGCCCCGGCATCCGCTGGTCGGTCAACAGGACGGAGTACTCCTCGTGCGCGAGCTTCTCGAGCGCCTCCGCGGCCGTGCGGGCCGTGACGAGGGGCAGCTCTGCGCCGAGCCCCGCGCGCAGCACCAGCAGGTTCGCCTCGTCGTCGTCGACGTAGAGGATCGGTCCGATCACGGGTGCTCCCTGGGCAGCTCCACCACGAACCGCGCGCCGTGGGGCGCGTGAGGCTCGACGCGCAGGCTGCCGCCGTGCGCCTCGAGGATCCGGCGGGAGACATAGAGGCCCAGGCCGCTGCCCTGGCCCGGCGCCCGCGTCGAGAAGAACGGGTCGAAGATGCGTTCGGACAGCTCTGCTGGAACGCCGGGGCCGTCGTCGGTGACGTCGAGCCGCACGCGCTCGTCGATCGCCCGCAGCTCCACGTCGATCGTGCGCGCGCCGGAGCGGGCGGCGTTGTCGAGCAGGTTCAGCACGACTTGATTCAGCGCGCCGGCCGAGCCGATGACCCGCGCTGCCGGATCGAGCGCGGTGTGGACCGCCACGTCATGCAGCCGGTGACCGAGCAGGCGGAGCGTCGAGCGGATCCCCGCCGCGAGATCGACCGGCCGGCGCCCGCCCGCCTCGGCCGGGCTCGCGTGGGTCACGAGCGCCTCCGCGATCTCGTCGATCCGCCTTCCTGCGTCGACGATCACGCCGAGCAGCTCGCGCGCGTCGGCGTCGAGCTCCTGGCGTTGGAGCAGCGCCTCGGCGCCGTTGATGACGGCGTTGACCGGATTCTTCACCTCGTGGCCGACGCCCGCGGCGAGCGTGCCGACCGCCGCGAGCCGCTCGTGCTCGAGCAGCTGCAGCGCGAGGGCGCGAATCCGCAGCTGGGCGTCGATGCGCGCGAGCAGCAGGCGCGGGTGGAAGGGCTTGGGCACGAAGTCGTCGGCGCCGACGCCGTAGCCCTCGAGCGCGGCGTCGGTGCCGGCGCGCGCCGTGAGCAGCACGATCGGGATCACGCGGAGGCGCGCGTCCTCCTTGAGGCGCGCGCAGAGCCAGAGCCCGTCCCGGCGCGGCATCATCACGTCGGAGAGCACGAGATCGGGCGGCGCGCGCAAGACGGCCTGCAGCGCCTCCTCCCCGTCCCTCGCCCGCTCGACGACGTAGCGCTCGCGCAGCACGTCGGTGACCAGCGCGGCGATGTCGTCGTGATCTTCGGCCAGCAGGATCCGCGGGAGCCGA
>CAYHCR010000784.1:0-2709 GCA_964354895.1 uncultured Myxococcales bacterium
CGCGATCTGGGTGCCGACCGAGCGGGACACGGGGTCACGCCACCGCCCGCCGCCGTCCAGCGCGCGAGATCAGCCGCCGTCGGGCTCGGGAGCCGCCCCACGTCGACCGTGCCCCCGTCGCCCGTCACGTGCGCGAGCGCGGTGACGCGGCCTTCTGCTTTGAGCGCGAGCAGGTAATCGCTGCGCCCTGCGAGCGGGCCGAGCGCGAAGTCGCCCGACACGCCGCTCGTCGCGCACGGGAGATCCCGTCGCTCGTGGACACAGATCTCGACGCCGGCGAGCCCTTCGCCGTCGGCGAGTCCGACGACCTGCCCCGCCAGCGTCACCTCCGCGCTGCCGCCGCCGCCTGCGCCCCCGTCGCCGCCGCCCGCGCCGGGCGCCTCGTCGGCGCCGCACGCTGCGAGCAGCATTGCCGCCGAGATCCCCGCTCCGCTCCGCCTCGTCATCTGCGCTCCTTGGCCGCGCGCATCGTAGGCCCGCGCTCGATTGACTCGGAAGTCAACGCGTGGCGGGATCGCGGGCCTTCACGAGGGGGGCGCGATGCCGACGATGCGGGAGCGGGTGGCCGAGCTCGAGGCGAAGAAGCGCGAGGCGCACGCGCTCGGCGGCGAGGAGCGGGTCCAGAAGCAGCGGGCGCGCGGCAAGCTCGACGCGCGGCAGCGGCTGGCAAAGCTGTTCGATCCCGGCTCCTTCGAAGAGTACGGCCTGCTCGCCGCGCACCAGGGACAGCTCCGCAGCGAGCAGGATCGGCCGAGCCCCGCCGACGGCGTGATCACCGGCGTCGGCGAGATCGACGGCAGGCCCGTCGCCGCGGCGATCTACGACTTCACGGTCTTCGGCGGCTCCATCGGCGAGGTCGGCGAGCGCAAGGTCACGAGGCTGCGGGAGATCGCGCTGCGGGATCGGATCCCGATGGTGTGGCTCATCGACTCCGGCGGCGCGCGGCTCGAGGCGGGGTCGGGCGTGGACGCGCGGCGCATCGCCTCCTTCGCCGACACCGGCTACCTCTTCCGCGAGCAGATCGTGCTCAGCGGCGTCGTGCCGCAGGTCGCCGCCGTCATGGGGCCCGGCGCGGCCGGCACCGCCTACATCCCGGGGCTCGCAGACTTCGTGCCGATGGTGAAGGGCACGAGCAGCATCGCGATCGGCGGGCCCTACCTCGTCGAGTCGACGGTCGGCGAGAAGATCACCGAAGAAGAGCTCGGCGGCTCGAAGGTCCACACGACGATCTCGGGGGTCGCCGATCTGGAGGTCGCGGACGACGACGCCTGCCTGCTGTCGATCCGCGAGTACCTCTCGTTCTTCCCGTCCTGCTGCGAAGAGCTCCCGCCCAGGCGCCCGACGCACGACCCGATCGATCGCCGCGACGACGCCCTGCTCGACGTGGTGCCCGACAGCCCGCGCCGCGCCTTCGACATGAAGAAGGTCCTCCGCTCGCTCTGCGACGACGGCCGCTTCTTCGAGATGAAGCCGGGCTGGGCGAAGAACATCGTCACGGCGCTCGGTCGCATCGGCACGCGCCCCGTCGGCTTCGTCGCGAACAACTCGATGTTCTACGGGGGCGCGCTCGACGTGAACGCCTCGGACAAGGCGGCGCGCTTCATCAACCTCTGCGACGCGTTCCGCATCCCGCTGGTCTTCCTGCAGGACGTGCCGGGCTTCATGGTCGGGAGCAAAGTGGAGCAGCAGGGGATCATCCGCCACGGCGCAAAGATGCTCTACGCCGTCGGAAGCGCGACCGTGCCCAAGCTCACCGTGGTCGTGCGCAAGGGCTACGGCGCCGGCTACTACGTCATGTGCGGACGGGCGTTCGAGCCGGATCTGATCGTCGCGTGGCCGGGCGCCGAGATCAGCGTGATGGGGCCGGAGGGCATGGTGGCGATCGCCGGCCGCAAGCTGCTGGCAGGCGCGGAGGATCCGGCCGCCCTCAAGGCGGAGCTCGTCGCGGGGCTGCGCCAGCACATCGACATCGAGCGCGTGCAGGCGATGGGGCTCGTCGACGACATCATCGACCCGCGGGACACGCGGCGGGTGCTCGCGCGGGCGCTCGTCCGGGCGGAGCGGAAGAAGATCGAGCGGCCCTTCCGGCGGCGCGAGATCTGCCCGGTCTAGCCCGCGACCTGCAACGCTGCGCGCTCGGAGACGAGGGGCTCGCGGCGCGGCGCGATCGCGCGGTCCACGACGGCGCTCCTGCCCGCGGTGCGCGGCTCGACGGCGCGCTTGAGATCGGGCGCCGGCTTGAACGTGACGGTGCGGGCCGCGGGGATCTCCATGCGCGCGCCGGTCCGGGGGTTGACGCCGGTCCGGCCCTTGCGCTGCTTGACGGCGAAGGTCCCGAAGCCGGGCACGACGAACCGACCGTCCCTTCGGATGGACGCGGTGATCTCCCCGAAGACGGCGTCCACCAGCGCGATCGTCCCGCGGCGGGAGAGCCTCGGGTTCGCCTGAGCGAGCCGCTCGATGAGCTGGGCCTTCGTCATGTCCGCCCCCGGAAACCTGAGAGCGCGACCGTAGAGAGCGGCCCGCGAACGGGTCAACCGCCATCGTGAAACCTGTGGAGGGTGCCCGCGAAGCTGTGGAGCGCGTGTCGAAAAGCGTCGGGTTGCCTGTGGTCCTCGTCAGCGGACGAGCGTGTCGATCCGCGTCAGCGGACGAGCGCGTCCCAGTCGAGCACCTCACCGCGCGCGAGCCGGAGCGGCGCGGCGCCCC
>CAYHCR010000785.1:0-2708 GCA_964354895.1 uncultured Myxococcales bacterium
CGCGCGGCGCCGTGATCTCGCCCGTCGTGCCCTCGACCACGCGCTGCGGCAGGCCCGTGTAAGCCGGGTAGACGTACGTGAGCTTCACCTCGGCGGTGATCGGGTGGCGGGCGTTCGCCTTCGTCGCCGCCTGAACCGTCGCGGGATCTCCCGCCGAGAGCCGCACGAGCCCGCGCGACACGCGAGCGGACAGCTTTGCGGAGAGCCCGAGCGCGAGCAGCGCCACCGGGAGCGCGATCGCCGCCCAGCGCAGCGGCCGCGGATCGACCGAGCGGTGCAGCTCTGCGCCGATCGCCGCGTGCGAGACCGCCCGCACGTGCGCCGCCGCCAGCTCGGGGGAGAACGGCCGCTGCTCGGGCGGGAGCTGCGCCACCGCCGTGAGCTGCCGGGACAACGCCACCGCGGTCGAGAGCCCCGCCGCCTCGGGCGCCACCGCCTCGAGCCGCCGCGCGAGCAGCTCTGCAGGGGCCGCGAGCGAGTGCCGGACCGCCAGCGCGATCGCCGCCGCCGTCAGCCCCAGCGCGACGAGCGGAAAGCCATGCCGCAGCCACGAAGGCGCGCCGAGGCCCAGCGCCGCCGCGAAGAGCAGGGCAGAGAGCGCCGCGCCCGCCGCGCCCGCGATCGCCGCCGCGAGCAGGTGACGCCGCGCGGCCGCCGCCCGCAGCCGGCCCACGACCCACGCCACGGTCGCCTTCGCCTCGTCGTCGGGCGTCGCGAGGAGCCGCGCCGGTCCGGCGGGCTGGAAGAGCTCGAACGCGACGGGGATCGCCTCGAGCGGCTCGGTCGTCGCGGCGGGAGACGGCTCGCTCGCCCCCTGCGCCAAGGCCTCTCCCCGTGCCAGGGCCTCGGGCGTCAGGTCGTCGGGCGGGGGCGCGCCGTTCGGATCGTTCGACTGCGTCATGTCCTCGTCCGCGTGCGCCGCCGACGCCCGCGTGGCGTCGGACCAGAACCGATCGCCGGGGCAGACCCTTCCCGCGCCGGCTTCGTTCCGCAGGGAACCATGTCGGCGTCGGCGCACCCGCGCAACCCCGCGGACGCAGGTCGGATCGGTGACGCTCCGCCGAGGGCTCTGCTACCGTGCCGCGCGTCTTCCCAGCCGCCGCCTCCCGGGTGAATAGCCCGACGCGCGCGACCGTCCTCTTTCCCGAGTGGAGCCGAGCGGTTGGCTACTGAGCGTTTGGACCCTACGCGTTTGGAACCCGACGATCTGACGCTGGTCCGCCGCTGCAAGGAGGGCGAGGCCCGGGCGTTCGAGCTCCTGGTCGTGCGGTACCAGCGCAAGGTCTACGCGGTCGCGCTCGGCATCGTGAAAAATCGGGAGGAGGCGCAGGACGTCTCGCAGGACGCGTTCGTGAAGGTCCATCGCTACCTGGAGCACTTCAAGGGCGACTCGAGCTTCTACACCTGGCTCTACCGGATCACGGCGAACCTCGCGATCGACCGGGTCCGCAGCAAGCGCAAGGGCGAGGCGGTCGAGTACGACGAGACGCTGCAGCAGGAAGAGCTGACGGGCGAGCTGGGCGTGCTGGGCACGCGGCTGGGCAGCAACCCGCAGAAGGCGACGCTCCGCCGGGAGCTGGCCGAGAAGATCGAGGAGGCGCTCGCGCAGATCCCGGAGAAGCACAGGGAGATCCTGGTGCTGCGCGAGCTGGAGGGGATGAGCTACGAGGATCTCAGTAAAGTGCTGCAGATCCCGAAGGGCACGGTGATGAGCCGGCTCTTCCACGCCCGGGTGAAGATGCAGAAGATCCTGGGTGGCTATCTTGAGGGAGACGATCCCGAGCAGGGCCTCGGGACGAAGGAAGGCTAGAGGCACCGACGATGGACCCGCGCAACGAGCTCCTCATGCTGCTCTCCGCGTACCGCGACGGCGAGCTCACGCCGGCCGAGCGGACGCGCGTCGAGCAGGCGCTGGCCGCAGATCCGTCCCTGGCGCTGCGCCTCTCCGACTGGAACGCGCTCTCAGGCGGCGTGCAGGCGACGCTGCAGCAGGCCGGCGACGGGCTCGATGAGTCAGCCTTCCTCGCGGGTCTCCGCAAAAAGCTCCCCGCCGCGGCCGCGCCCTCGTTCACCACGCGGCTCTCGATCTGGTGGTCGGAGATGGTCGAGTTCCGGCCGCTCTCGCTCGCTTCGGGCTTCGCCGCCGCGGCGGTCGTCGTGCTCGGGGGCTCGTACCTCGGCGCGCAGGCGCTCGCGGGCGTCCCCGTCGCGCCGATCGCGCCGCTCGTCGCCGATCGCACGCCGCCGCCGGCCCCGCAGCCGATCGCCCCCCAGTTGATCGGAGGTGGCGCGACGGCGGTCGCTTCGCGTACACCCAAGAGCTCCACGGTGCGTGAAGTGAAGCCGGACCCGGATCACGACGCGGTGGTCTTTGAGAACCACGCAGGCGCGAGCGTGATCTTCCTGCGCCCGACGAGGAAGTGACGTGACGACGAGCCTCTCCCGCCGGACGTTCCTTGCGCTGCTGCTCCTGCTGGCCGCGACGCCCGCGCTCGCGGAGGAGCCCGGGCAGGTCTCCGTCGACGTCACGATCGTCGAGGCCTCCAAGAAGGACGGCCCGGTCGATCCGCGGGTGAAGCCCTTCCAGGATCAGCTGGATGACTTCGCCTACAAGTCCTTCAAGCTCCACTCCGAGAAGCGCGTCAGCATCGCCAAAGGCGGGAAGCAGACCGTCGGCCTGCCCAACGGCAAGACGCTCACCGTCGGCT
>CAYHCR010000786.1:0-2706 GCA_964354895.1 uncultured Myxococcales bacterium
GCCCACGAGCGCGAGGACCTCGCGGAGGAAGAGGCGGAGGCCGAGCTCGACGAGAGCCGCGAAGAGCTCAGCGACCTCGACGAGTGGCTCGACGAGTACGACCGCGGCCGCGTCGGCCACCGCCGCGACGAGGACGACGAGTTCGACGAGCCCGAGCCCGTCGTCCCGTCGCGCTCCCAGGATGGGTGGCTCCCGGTCGAGGACGAGCCGCGCGCGGCGACCCCGAGAGACCCGCCGACGTCGTTCTCGGAGCGGCTCCACGACGCGACCTGGCCGCTCTGGTTGACGCTCCTGCTCCTCTTCTCCCTCACGGCGACGTGGTCGTGCTCCTCGGCGCTGCTGCGGATGCCCGTCGACGCGGGCGCGCATTCGGCCGGCTACGACCGGCGCGCGGAGATCCCGGCTCGCGCGGAGCACCTCGAGGCGCGCGCCGCGATCGTCGAGCGCAAGCTCGGCCTCCTCCGGGAGCAGGCCGCGACGCCCGTCCCGGCGACCTGCTCCGCACGCGACAGGGAACGGATCGTGGATGCGAGCGAGGAGCTCGAGGAGAAGATCCGGCCGCTCGAAAAGAAGGTGCTCGACCTGCGGGAGTCCGCCGCGGCGGCCCGCACTCGCCGGCCGCTCCCCGAGTGGTACGAAGCGCTCGCAGACCTGCTCACGGCGCTCCTGCCGGGCCCGATCTTCCTGGCGATGATCCGGGAATTCCGTCGTCGGACGGCAGAGTACGACGAGGTCAGCCGCCAGCGTCGGGAGGCCGCTGGCCCCGCGGGTGCGGCGGTTCCGGACGCGCGGAAGGGGTGAGTCCCGCCGGCGCGAGGAGCCGCTCGACGACCGCCAGGTCGACCGTCGGCGCGCCGAGCTCACGCACGCTCCATGTCTGCCAGGGCGGCTCGGCCGAGAGGAAGAGGGCGCGCAGCTCGGGACCGCGTCGATCGAGCAGGCGCAGCGAGACGCGGCTGCGGGCGATCGTGTGCGGGTTCCAGCGCGAGACCTCCGCTTCGACCGCGGCCTCGACGCCCTCGCCGAGGTGGCCGACGCGGCGCCAGCGCGTGACGGTGCCGCTCGCGCCGTCCATCGGGACTTCGTGTGTGGCGCACTCCGCCGGGCCGAGGCGCAGCGCCTCGAGGCCGGCCGCTGCGAGCAGCGCGTCGAGCAGGGAGAGGGCGAGCGCGACGGGCGCGTCCGGGTCGGGCGTGGCGAGCGGGGGTTCGACCGGCGCCGGCGGCGAGGCGACGACCGGCGCCGGCACGACGAGCGGCTTCGACGCGGAGCGGCGGGCGCGGCGGCGCCTCTTGACGGGCGGCGGAGGAGGAGGAGGAGGGAAGGCCTCCGGCGGCGGTCCCCCGAAACGGGCGAGGAGCTCTCGGAGCACCTCGATCCCGAAGGCGTTCCGGATGAACTGGTGGGCGTAGTGCGGCTTCGAGACGTCGATGAACTCCGCGATCGAGCTCGACCAGTCCTGATCCATCGGCGTGCCGGAGGTGTCGAAGCAGAGCTGACCCTCCTCCAGCCAGAGCTTGTCGGGCGGCGACGACCAGAAGGTCTGCATCCCGCGAAGCTACCTCGGTCGCGCCCCTCGGCGGATCACGAGAGCGGATCGAGGAACCGCAGGTGCTCCCGCGCGCCGAGCACCTGCACCGGCTCTCCGGTGAGCCGGAGCGACCAGCCATCGCCGCGGCGCCAGCGCAGCTCGGCCGGGCCTTCCGTGCCCTCGAGCGCGAACGTCATCAGCTGCGGCTGCTCGGGCGCCGCCTCGAAGGCGAGCGACGCGATCCGGAACCGCCGCGCCGGCGCGCCCACCTCGACGCTCCCGTAGAGGACCGGCAGCGCCATCGACGCGGCGATCACCTGCGTCGGCGGCCCGTGCTCCTCCTGCTCGACCTCGGCCACGGCGCAGTCCTTCGTCCAGAAGCTGTGCTGGAAGAGGTCGAGCCGGGCCGTCGAGCCGGCCTGGATCACGTAGAGGTAGATCATGTATCCGGCGCCGAGCTGGAAGAGGAAGCGGCGCGCGTGGTCGGGGTCGGGCTCGCCGCCGTCGTCCATCCCGAAGTAGTCGACGTCGAAGCGCCGGCCGTTGAGGCGGAGGGTCGGACGGGGGCGCTGGGTGAGGGGGCGTTCCAGATACATGGGATCGGCTCCGGTGAAGCGTGCACTTCGAACGGGCGGCGCGCACGCGGGAGAAGCTATCGCAACTCGCAGCACCTCCGCCCGCACCGTTCCGACCGGCGCTTCTCACCCGGCGCGTTACGCCGCCGCGCGGGCCACGCGCTCGCTGCTCGAACGATCTGAACTCCACCGCGGTTCGATCGCCCGAGGCAGGATCGCCGCGAGGGGTCGGCAGATGCGCATCGAGGAGTTCTACGGACGTGCCAAGCACCTGCGCCAGGAGCACTCCGGGGGCGTCCCGAAGCCTTACAAGCCGCTTTTGCTGACGGCCGTCGTACTGCTTATCCATAAACGCAAATTATTGTCGCGGGATGTCTTCCTCGACGGTGCCCTCCGAAGCTCATAGGACAATCAACCCACGGAACCGGGCAGGAGCGCGCGCACCGACCGCCGTCGCGGGCGGCCGGTGCGCGCGCCCGGGCGGTCCTCGGGTAGCGGTTTTCGCTGGGTTTTCGGCGCCCTGGCGCGGCTCCGCCCGCCGGTCGGGCGCCGGTTCGGTCGGTTGGGGTCTCGCTCCGCCCCGCGCTCGCTACCCGGCGA
>CAYHCR010000787.1:0-2703 GCA_964354895.1 uncultured Myxococcales bacterium
CCGAGACGTATTGGCTCGACCCGGGCGTCCCGGCCCGCGAGGTCCTGGCCCGCGCGATCGCCCAGTTCGGCAAGGAGTGGCGCGCGCTCGCGGCCACGCACGGCCCGCCGCTCGCGGCCATCAAGAGCACCTACGCCCTCGACGACGCCGCCCTCGTCACGCTCGCGTCGCTGGTCGAAGAGGAGACGCGCGACCCCGCCGCCCGGCGATACCAATATGCATTCACGAACTGCACGCGCTGCGGGCCGCGCTTCAGCATCGCTACGGCGGTGCCGTACGACCGGCCGAACACGACGTTGGCAGGCTTCCCGCTCTGCGCCGCCTGCCGCGCCGAGTATGAAGCGCCGACGGATCGGCGCTTCCATGCGCAGCCGATCGCGTGCCCCGCCTGCGGGCCGCGCCTCACGTGGCTCGGGCGCGAGGGGGGCGCAGAGCTGCATGAGGATCCCCTCGCGCGAGCGGCCGCGAGCTTGATCCAGGGGGGGATCGTCGCGCTCCGCGGCCTCGGCGGCTTCCACCTCGCCTGCGACGCGACGGACGACGCGGCCGTGCGCGAGCTCCGGCGGCGCAAGGGGCGGGACGAGAAGCCGTTCGCCGTGATGGCGCCTTCGCTCGAGCACGCGCAGCGGCTCGCGGTCCTGACGGGCGCCTCGCTCGCGCTCCTCACGTCGCCGGCGCGGCCGATCGTGCTGCTCGAGGCGCGGCCCGCCTCGGGGCTCGCGCCGTCCGTCGCGCCCGTCTCGCGGCGCGTGGGGCTCTTCCTCCCGTACACGCCGCTGCACGAGCGGCTGCTCTCGCTCGTCGACCGCCCGCTCGTGATGACGTCCGGAAACCGCGCCGACGAGCCGATGTGCGTCGACAACGACGAAGCGGTGCGTCGGCTCGCTGGGATCGCGGACGGGTTCCTCGTGCACGATCGGCCCATCGCACAGCGCACGGACGACTCGGTCGCGCGGATCATCGCGGGCGCGCCCGTGCTGCTGAGGCGCTCGCGCGGCTGCGTGCCCGACGCGCTGCCCGCGCCGCGGCGCTTCCTCGAGCCGGTGCTCGCGGTCGGCGGGCAGTGGAAGAACACCTTCTGCGTCGGCAACGGCGAGCAGCTCGTGCTCGGGCCGCACGTCGGCGATCTCGACGAGCTCGATACATGGCAGAGCTTCTCGCTGCTGGCCGAGCGCATGGAGCGCTTCCTCGGCGTGCGCGCCGAGGTGATCGCGCACGATCTCCACCCCGACTACGCGAGCACGCGCTGGGCGATCGAGCGGCCCGCGCGGCGCCGTCTCGGCGTGCAGCACCACCACGCGCACGTCGCGGCGGTGATGGCGGAGCACGGGCTGCGTGGGCCGGTGCTCGGCGTCGCGTTCGACGGCACCGGCTACGGCCCCGACGGCACGGCGTGGGGCGGCGAGGTGCTGCTCGCGGACGGAGGCTCGTATCGGCGCGTCGGCACGCTGCGGCCGCTGCAGCTCGCGGCCGGCGAGCGGGCGATCCGAGAGCCATGGCGTGTGGCGCTCGCGATGCTCGACGACGCCTTCGATGGCGCGCCACCGCTCGAACGGCTGCCGCTCTTCGCCCAGGTGCGCGAGCGCGACGTCGGGAACGTCCGGCGCCTCCTCGAGACGGGGCTGCAGGTCACGCAGGCGCACGGCGCCGGGCGCTGGTTCGACGCCGTCGCGGCGATCGTGCTCGATCGGCCGGTCGCGAGCTACGAGGCGCAGCTCGCGATCGCGCTCGAGGAGCGGGCCGAAGACGCCGCCGTGCCCTGGCCCTTCGAGCTCACGCAGCGCGATCCGCTCCAGCTCGATCTGCGTCCGGCGGTGCGCGCGCTCGTCAGCGAGACGCTCGCGGGGGTGCCGGCGCGGACGCTCGCGGCGCGCTTTCATGAGACGCTCGCGGCGGGGACTGCGGCGCTCGTGCGCGCGCTCCTCGCGCAGGAAGGTATGCGTCCCATCGCGCTCGCGGGCGGCTGCTTCGCGAACGCGCGGTTGACGGAGTCGATGCTCGCGCGGCTTGCGGACCTCGAGGTCCACCTGCCGCGCCGGGTCCCGCCGGGCGACGGCGGGCTCGCGCTCGGGCAGGCGGTGGTCGCGGCGGCTGTGCTCGCAGGCGGAACGCAAGGGGTGCGCTGATGTGTCTCGGGGTCCCGGGCAAGGTGCTCTCGGTGGACGGGTACGTCGCCGTCGTCGACTTCTGGGGCGTGCAGAAGCGCGTCCACCTGCACATCGTCGACGAGCCGGTCGGGCCGGGCGATTACATCCTCAATCACGTCGGCTACGCGATCCGGAAGATCCCGGCCGACGAGATCGCGGAGACGCTCGCGCTGTACGACCAGCTCCTCGACGGCAGGCCCGAGGATCTCATGCGACAGGACGTCGAGGCCGAGGTCGGCGCGACGCGGGAGCCGCCGCGATGAACGACGCCGGGTCCTCGCAGCTCAAGTTCCGGGATCCGGCGCGGGGCCGCGCGCTCGCCGAGCGGCTGCGGCAGGTCGTCGGCGAGCTCGGCCGCGCGCCGGTCAGCGTCATGCACGTCTGCGGCAGTCACGAGCAGGCGATCGCGCGCTTCGGCCTGCGCAGCGCCTTCCCCAGCGGGCTCGACGTCGTGATGGGCCCCGGTTGTCCGGTCTGCATCACCGACGTGCCGGGGGTCGACGAGGCCGTCGCGCTCGCGCCCGACGGCGTGCCCATCGCCACCTCCGCGGACATG
>CAYHCR010000788.1:0-2702 GCA_964354895.1 uncultured Myxococcales bacterium
TTCCCCTCGCAGATCGTGCCGGCCTCGAGGCAGGTCGCGTCGCCGGCGCAGGGCTGCTGGCAGTGGCCCCCGGCGCACGTCACGCCGAAGGGGCCGCAGTCGGAGTCCTGCGCGCAGGCCGGCACACAGGCGTAGCCCGCGCCGTCCCGCTCGCAGACGCGCCCGAGCGGGGCGCAGTCCGCGTCGGCGGTGCACGCCGGGACGACGACACATCCGCCCTCGACGCAGGACTCGCCGTCCGGGCAGGCGCGATCGGAGCGGCAGAGGCAGGCGCCGTCGACGCACTGCTCGCCGGGGTCGCAGTCGAGATCGTTCGCGCAGGCGGAGGCGACGGGCACGACGCAGGTGAAGGTCGCCGGCGCTCCGCCGATCCCGGCCAGATCGCAGAAGGTGTCGGGCTGATCGGCG
Organism: uncultured Myxococcales bacterium; assembly: GCA_964354895.1. Lineage (GTDB taxonomy): Bacteria > Myxococcota > Myxococcia > Myxococcales > Vulgatibacteraceae > CAYHCR01. The sequence goes on from CAYHCR010000788.1 coordinate 409, forward strand.
CAGTCGGCGTCGCTGGCGCACGCCGGCCCGCAGGTGCGGTCGTCGCGGCAGAGGTCGGAGCCGGCGCAGTCGGCGTCCGCGAGGCAGCCGACGCAGGCGCCCGTGACCGCGTCGCAGAGGGCGGCCTCCGCGGGGCAGTCGACGTTCGTCGCGCAGGAGACGCACGCGCCAGCGACACAGAGGCGGCCGTCGCAGTCGGTCGCCGCGAGGCACTCGACGCAGGTCCCGCTCCCGCAGCGCCCCGTCCCGCAGTCCGTATCCAGCGCGCAGGGGCCGCCGCCCCCGTCGCCGCCGTCGCCGGCCGAGTCGGAGTCGTCGCAGGAAGCCCAGAATACGGCGCCGAGCACGAGCAGCAGGGGGAGGAGTCGGCGGATCATGGGCGTGCCTCGCACGCGCCTCGGGAGAGGCGGCGAAGAGGGAGGGCGAAGGAAGGCCCCCAGCCTACTGACCGGGGAGGCGGTGCCGCAAGTCCGCAGAATTCTAGGGCGTTGCGCCCGATCCGGGCCGGCCGCAGAGTCGATCCCACGCCTGCGGCGTCGAGGCCGGGCGGCGGGAGGCGGCGTGGATCATCGGGCGTTTCTGCGGAGCGTCGGCGCGCAGGTTCGCGAGGGTTTCGAGCGCGATCGGACGCTGCTCTCGTTCGAGGAGTGGCTCGCGTTGTTCACGCAGGGGCCGGCCCGGCACGCCCGCGGGTCGGCGCAGTACGTCGTCGACGCGGTCCGCTCCTTCGGCAGCGCCGAGCTCGACGTGCCGGCGGGCCCGAAGACGCGGTGGCGGATCTTCGACGCCCCCTACGACGGCGGGCTCTCGCGCGTCGCCGGACAGGAAGGTCCGCAGGGCGAGATCGTGCGCGTCCTGGAGAACTTCGCGCGCGCGGGACGCGCCAACAAGCTCCTGCTGCTGCACGGGCCCAACGGCTCGGCGAAGAGCTCGCTCGTGCGCGCGCTCGTGCGCGGCGTCGAGGCCTATTCCCGGACGGCGGAGGGCGCGCTCTATCGGTTCGCGTGGATCTTTCCGGCCGAAAAGCTCGTGAAGGGCTCGATCGGCTTCGGCGGCAGCGGCAAGGGCGGCGCCGGCGAGCTGCCGACCTTCGCGCACCTCGAGCCGGAGTCGATCGACGCCCGGATCCCCTGCGAGGCCAAGGATCATCCGCTCGTGCTGATCCCGGCGGTCGAGCGCAAGCGGCTCCTCGGCGAGCTGCTCGGCGCGCGTGGGCTCGCGGGGCTCGCGGACGCGGTCGTGCAGGGCGAGCCATGCGCGAAGTGCCGGGAGATCCAGCGGGCACTTCTGCAGGGGTATCAGGGAGACTGGCTCGCCGTGCTGCGCCACGTGCAGGTCGAGCGCTTCGAGATCTCGCAGCGCTACCAGCAGGGCGCCGTCACGATCGAGCCGCAGCTCTCCGTCGACGCGGGCCTCATGCAGCTCACCGCGGATCGCTCGACGGCGGCGCTGCCGGCGGCGCTGCAGAACGTCGAGCTCTTCCGGACCTTCGGGCCGCTCGTCGCCGGCAACCGCGGCATCGTCGAATTCGACGATCTGCTCAAGCGCCCGTTCGAGTCCTACAAGTACCTGCTCGGCGCGACCGAGACGGGCGTCGTGCCGCTCGAGCACCAGCTGCTCCACCTCGACGTCGTGTTCGTCGGCACGGCGAACGACAAGTTCCTCGACGCGTTCAAGCAGGCGCCGGACTGGCCGTCGTTCAAGGGGCGCTTCGAGCTCGTGCGGGTGCCGTACCTGCGGCGGGCGCGCATCGAGCAGGAGATCTACGACGCGCAGCTCGGCCGCGCGCCGCCGACCAAACATCTGGCGCCGCACGCGACGTTCGTCGCCGCGCAGTGGGGCGTGCTCACGCGGCTCGAGAAGCCGGCGACGGGCGATCTCGAGCCGGCGATCCGCGCCGTCGTCGACGCGCTCACGCCGCTCGAGAAGGCCGCGCTCTACGACGACGGTCGCGCGCCCGACCGCCTGCCGATCGCGATCGCCGCAGAGCTGCGCAAGCTCCTCCCGCACCTCTGGGAGGCGGGGGAAGGCGGCTCGCTCTACGAGGGCGCGTCGGGCGCGAGCGCGCGCGAGCTCAAGACGACGATCCTCAACGCGGCCCAGCGCAAGTGGGCGTGCCTGACGCCGTTCGCGGTCCTCGAGGAGCTCGAGGCGCTCGCCCGCGACGGCAGCGTGCACGAGTTCCTGCGGCGGCCGGTCGTCGACGGCTTCCATGATGCGCTGGCGTTCCTGCCGAAGGTCGAAGAGCTGCTGCTCGACCGCGCCTCCCTTCTGGGCCTTTCGGTTCCGGAGAT
>CAYHCR010000789.1:0-2698 GCA_964354895.1 uncultured Myxococcales bacterium
GGCGATAGTCTTTACCCCTGTAAGCCCGGCCTCCCGGCGGAATCGCCACACCGCCGCCCGTGAACGAGAGGAAGACGAAGAGCGAGACGAGCCCGAGCACGACGAGGAGGCCGACCTTCACCGGGGTCGCGATCTTGGTCACCGGCGATCCGTACCCGTCGCGGCCCCCGAGGGCAAGGCGCCGCGCCGATCAGTTCTTGCGAAACCACGTGTCGAGGAACCGCTTGACCTGCGGGTGCGGGCTGTCGCGCAGCTCGGCGGGCGGCGCGCACGCGACGATCTGCCCCTCGAACAGGAACGCCAGCTCGTCGGCGACCTTGAAGGCCGAGGCGATGTCGTGGCTGATGATCACGCTCGTGACGCCGAGCTCCCGCTTGGCGGTCAGCACCATCTCGTCGACCGCGTCGGTCGTGATCGGGTCGAGGCCGGTGGTCGGCTCGTCGTAGAGCACGATCTCCGGGCCGAGGATCACGGCGCGCGCGAGCCCGACCCGCTTGCGCATGCCGCCGGACAGCTCTGCCGGAAACTTATGCCCGACCCCGGGCAGGCCCACGAGCCGGAGCTTGTCCTCGACGAGCGTCTTGAGCTGCGCCTCGTCGAGCTCCTTGCGGTGTTCCCGAAGCGGGAACGCCACGTTCTCGAAGATCGACATCGAGTCGAAGAGCGCGGCCATCTGAAACACCATGCCGAACTTGCGGCGCACCCGATCGAGGCCGGCCTGGTCGAGCCCCGTCATCTCTTCGCCGTCGATGATCACCTCGCCGCTGTCGGGCTTCATCAGCCCGATGAGGTGCTTCATCAGCACGCTCTTGCCGGAGCCCGAGCCGCCGAGGATCACCGTCACGGTGCCGCGCCGGACCTGCAGGTTCACGCCCTTGAGGACCGGCTGGCCCCCGAAGCTCTTCTTGAGCTCCTTCACCTCGATGAGCACGTCACCGATCTTCATGAGGCCCAGAACGGGATGAGGATCACCGTGAGGAAGTAGTCGGCGACGAGGATCGTGACGCTCGAGAGCACCACCGCCTCCGTGGTCGCGACGCCGACGCCCCGCGCGCCGCCCTCGGCGTGGAAGCCCTTGTGGCACGCCGCGAGCGAGATGATGCCGCCGAAGACCGCCGCCTTGACGAGCCCGCCGAGCACGTCGGAGAGCTCGACCATCGACTCGATGCGGGCCCAGAACCCGGCCTCGCTGATCCCCTGCAGGTGGACCGAGACGAGGTAGCTGCCGAAGACGCCGACGAGATCGAAGATCATGCAGAGGAACGGGGCGACGAGCACGCCGGCGATCACGCGCGGCACGAGCAGGTACTGGCGCGGATCGATCGCCATCGTCGCGAGCGCGTCGATCTGCTCGGTGACACGCATGCTCCCGAGCTCCGTCGCGATCGCGCTGCCCGCGCGGCCGGTGACCATCAGCCCGGTCAGCACCGGCGCGAGCTCGCGGGTGAGGGAGAGCGCGACCGTCGCGCCGACGAGGCTCTCCGCGTCGAAGATCGAGAAGGCCAGCGCGGACTGCATGCCGAAGACGGCGCCGGTGAAGAAGCCGGTGAGCACGACCACGAAGAGCGAGCCGACGCCGATCTCCTCGCACGCGCGCAGCAGGTTGCCGGGCCGGTACGGCGGCCGGAAGGCCAGCACCGCCACCTGCGCGGCGAGGATCGCCATGCCGCCGAGATCGGAGAGGACCTCGAGGACGGCCTCGCCGATCGAGGCGAAGGGCGCGTGCCAGAAGGCCGGCTCGGACGGCGGCGGCGGGGTCTGATCGGGCACGACCCACTCCGCTAGCCCGCGGCCCCGGGAGCGTCAAGGCGTGCCGCGGATCACGGTGTTCGGCTCGGACGCCCCCCGTCGCTGCGCGCGTGGATGGCGTCGTCGTGGTAGGAGGCCAACCCATTCCTTGCGCGGCCCTCACGCCGCGAGGTGAGTCTCCATGGCGACCCTGCGCACCGGCGGCGACGTCGATTCGTACTGCACGAAGTGCCGCATGATGCTCGGCCACACGATCCTCGCGATGCGCGACGCGATCAAGATCGCCCGCGTCCGCTGCAATACTTGCCAGGGGGAGCACGCCTACAAGGCGGGCCCGCCCGGCACGGTCACCGCGAAGGCCCCCAAGGCCGGGCGCACGGGGCCCGCGGCGCGTACGACGCGCACGAAGGTCGAGCACAAGTCGTTCGAGACGCTGCTCGCCGCGAAGGACGAGAGCCGCGCGAAGCTCTACTCGCCCAAGGATCGCTTCAAGGCGAACGACCTGCTCCGCCACCCGAGCTTCGGCCTCGGCATCGTGCAGCTCGTCCGGCTGAACAAGATCGACGTCCTCTTCCAGCTCGGCGAAAAGACCTTCCTGCACGACCGCGGCGAGGCGGCGGCCAAGGCCCCGGACGGTCAGAAGAGCTGATCGCCGTCCCTCGCGCGACGCAGCGCCGAGAGGACGACCTGCAACTCCTCCGGGAGCGGGGCTTCGACCCCCTGGCGCGATGGCCCAGGGAGCACGAGCCGCTCCGCATGCAGCGGCGTACGCTCCAGCGGGCAGCCGCCCAGCAGCCGCGGCGGCTTCGCCCCGTAGAGCGGATCGACCGCCAGCGGGCCCCAGCTGGCCGCCAGGTGAACGCGCAGCTGGTGCTGGCGTCCCGTCCGCGGCCGCCAGCGGACGAGCGTGAAGGGCCCGAGCCGCTCCACCACGGTCAGCTCGGCCCGG
>CAYHCR010000790.1:0-2698 GCA_964354895.1 uncultured Myxococcales bacterium
CGTGCGACTCGCTGCCCGCGCGCAGGCCGGCGCCGTCGCCGACGGGATCGCGCAGTCCTGCGGCTTCGCGGACCGCCTCGCCGTGGCGCGCGCCGCCCGGGGGACCACGCGCGCCGCCGAGGCCGAGGCCGCCCGCGCTTTCCTCGCCGCGACGGAGGCGCCGGCCCGCGCCGCGCTCGATGACGCCGCCCGCCGCGAGCTCGGCGCGACGATCGTTGCGCTGCGGCCCGCAGACCTGCCCCGGCTCTTCGCAGGCCCTGGCTTCCAGCCCCGCGTGCCCCACGAGCGCGCCCTGCCGGCCGTGCGCGCGACCTTCGACGCGCTCGGCTGGTCGCTCTCCTCCACGCCCAACCTCAACGTGGCCGACGGCGCCTTCCCGATCGCGCTGCCGCTCGTGCCGCCTCGCGCGGTCGCGCTGCGGCTCTCGCAGCCCCGCGGCCTCGCCGGCTGGCACGAGCTGCTCGAGGAGGCGGGGCGCGCTGGCGCCCGGGTGCGCGGTCCGGAGGGCGACGTGCCCCTGCGCTGGTTCGGCGATCCGGCCGTGCCCGCCGCGTTCGGCGCGCTCTTCGGCCAGCTCGCGCTCGAGCCGGCGTGGCTGCGCGCGGCGATCGACCTGCCGGAGACGGAGCTCGCCGCGCTCCGGCGCTCATCGGCGACGCAGCAGCTCACCGCGCTCCGGCGCGCGGCCGCGGCGCAGCTCCGGGCGGACGACCCGCCGGGCGCCTCGCTCCCGGAGCGGTCGGCAGAGCTGCGCGGTGCGCTCTTCGTCGAGGTCACGTCCGACGACGTGGCGTGGTCGCTGCCGGAGGCCGAAGCCGCGCTCGCGGAGGGCGACGCCTTGCGGGCGCACCTGCTCGCGGCCCGGCTGCGTGGCGCCGTGCGGGCGCGCTTCGGGCCCACGTGGTGGAAGGAGCCGGAGGCCGGCGCGTGGCTCGCGGAGCTGGCCGCGCGCGGAGCGCTCGAGGGCGCGGCCGGCCTCGGCGCGACGCTCGGGTCGACCGACGGGAGCTGGCTGCCGGAGGCGCTCGTCCGCTAAGCGAGCGCGACGCCGCCGCGAACGAGGAAGGCCCGCGCCGCCGCGACGTCGCCGTCGTGCCGATGCGCCACGATCCCGCACCGTTCCGCCGCCGCGACGTTGTCCGCGCGGTCGTCGAGGAACAGGCACGCCTCGGCGGGCAGGCCCGCGTGCTCGAGGAACGCGGTGAAGTACTGCGGGTCGGGCTTCGCGAGCCCGCGCTCGTACGACAGGAAGAGCCCCGTCACCCGCCCCAGCAGCGGCACCTGGCGCCGAAGCGTCGCGAAGTGCAGCGGATCAGTGTTCGAGAGCACCCAGACCGGGTGGCCCGCCGCGAGGACCTCCTCGGCCAGCGACGTCATCTCCGGCCACGGGTCAAACACGTCGCACCACGCCTCCGCGACCACGTCGCTGGAGAGCTCGCCCCGGCCGAGGCGCGCGCCGAGCCGTTGCAGGAAGCCCTCGGTCGGGTGGCGACCCAGGTTGAATTCCCTGGCGAGGTCGGAGACGAACGCGCGCTCGGCCTCGGCCGCAGCGCCCGGCACGCCGAGCGCCCGCAGCCGCACGAGCCCGCGCTCGAAGCGGAGGCGACACAGGACGTCGCCCAGATCGAACAGCACCGCAGGCTTCACGCGCCCGCCCGCAGCACGAGCCCCTTGAGGTAGCGCGTCTCCGGCGCCGCGAGCAGGACGGGGTGATCCCGCGCTGCGCCGCGCCGCTCGAGCAGCTGCACCGACCGCCGCGAGTCGCGCACCGCGTCGGCGACCATCTCCTCGAAGGCCTCGACCGAGACGTGGTAGCTGCACGTGAAGGTCAGCAGCACGCCGCCGGGCGAGAGCAGCTGCAGCGCGCGGAGGTTGACCTCCTTGTAGCCGCGCAGCGCGGCGTCGAGCGCCGCCTTGTTCTTCGCGAAGGCCGGCGGGTCGAGCACGATCGTGTCGTAGCGGCGCCCCGCGGCCAGCTCGTCTCGGAGGAGATCAAAGACGTTCGCCTCGACGGCCTCGACGTTCGCGCAGCCGGACCGGACCGCGTTCTCCCGGATCGCGTTGCAGGCGGAGGCCGAGATCTCGACCGCCTTCACGTGGGTCGCCTTGCGCGCGAGCTGCAGCGCGAAGCCGCCGACGTAGCTGAAGAGGTCGAGCGCCTGTCCTTCGGCGTACTCGCGCGCGAGCAGGTGGTTCTCGGCCTGGTCGAGGAAGGCGCCGGTCTTCTGCCCCTCGATGAGGTCGATCTGCATGCGCGCGTCGCCCTCCTCGTGGATGATCGGGCCTGCATACGTTCCGCGGAGGACCTTCTTCTCGAGCGGCAGCCCCTCGAGCTCGCGCACCTTCGCGTCGTTGCGCGCGACGATGCCCTTGGGCGCGAGCGCCTCCTCGAGCAGGTCGCAGATCGTCGCCTGCAGTCGCTCCGTCGCCGGCACGCCGGTCTGGATCGACAGGTGATCGCCGAAGCGATCCACGACGAGGCCGGGGATCCCGTCGCTCTCGCCGTGCACGAGCCGCACGAAGCGCCGGCCCGGGAAGAGCCGGGCCCGCAGCGCGAGCGCCGCGTCCAGCCGCGTCTTGAGCCACGCCCGATCGATGGTGACCGCCTCGCGGGAGACGATCCGGAGCGCGATCTTCGAGCGGACGCTGTAGAAAGCAGTGCCGAGCGCCTGGTCGCGGTGGTCGGTGACGAGCACGG
>CAYHCR010000791.1:0-2698 GCA_964354895.1 uncultured Myxococcales bacterium
CCACCGGACTCTGGCAGGGGGGGGCGCAGCGCGCAACGCGGCGGCGCGCAGCACGGCGGCGTCGACGCGACCGTCGAGTCGGGCCGCGGCCGCGTCCGCCGTAGCGGCGTCGGGGAAGATCCCGAAGAGGCACGAGCCCGAGCCGCTCATGCGGGCGCCGAGCGCACCGGCGCGGAGCAGCGCGCGGCGGAGGGCGGCGATCTCCGGATACAGGCGTGTCACCGGCGTCTCCAGGTCGTTCACCAGCGCGGCCGCGACGTCGGTGGGCGTGCGCAGCGGGGGCAGCGCTGCGGATCGGCCCGCCGGCAGCGCGCCCGACGTCCGCAGGCGCGCCAGCTCGACGTAGGCCTCCTTCGCCGAGACGCCGAAGCGCGGCGCGAGGATGACCAGCGAGAGCGGGGGCAGCGCGGGCGCCCTCGCGAGCCGCTCGCCGCGGCCTGGCGCGAGCGCGGCGCGGCCGGTCAAGAAGAACGGCACGTCGCTGCCGACCGCCAGCGCGGCGGCCCGGACGCGCGGATCGCGGACGGTGAGGCCGTGGAGGCGGCAGAGCGCGCGCAGGACCGCCGCCGCGTCGGACGAGCCGCCGCCGAGGCCCGCGGCGACCGGGATCGCCTTGCGCAGGCGGATCGCCACGCCCCGGCGCAGACCCGTCTGGTCGGCGAAGGCGGCTGCGGCCTTCACGACGAGGTTGTCCGGCCCCTCGAGGTCGGGCCGACCCGGGACCACGACCGTGACGGCGCGGCCGCGCAGCTCGACCTGCACCTCGTCGAAGAGCGAGATCGCGGTGAAGAGCGACTGCAGCTCATGGAAGCCGTCGGCGCGGCGGGCGAGCACGCGCAGCGTCAGGTTGACCTTGGCCGGTGTGCGCAACAGGAGGGTCGGCATCGGCCGGAAGGTGCCGGCGCCGCGCCCGGATCGCAACCTCGCGCGCGGCTTGACGGGGTGGGCCGCGGGCCCGATCGTACGCGCCGCTCAACCGCCCCATCGGAGACGCACATGCGGGACATCCCGCACGACACCGGCTACGTCGAGGTGATCTGCGGTCCGATGTTCTCGGGCAAGACGGAGGAGCTCATCCGTCGCCTGCGCCGGGCGCAGATCGCCCGGCGGCGCGTGCAGATCTTCAAGCCGAAGCTCGACGATCGCTACGCGCACGGCTCGGTGGTCAGCCACTCCGAGCAGGCGCTGCCGTGCCTCGTGATCGAGGCGGCCGAGGAGATCCTCGTCGGCGTCCACCCCGACACCGAGGTGGTCGGCATCGACGAGGTGCAGTTCCTCAAGGGCGACGCGGTCCACGTGGTCGAGACGCTCGCGGACGCCGGCGTGCGCGTCGTCGTCGCGGGGCTCGATCAGGACTACCGCGGCCAGCCGTTCGATCCCGTGCCGGCGCTCCTCGCGATCGCCGAATACGTCACGAAGCAGCTCGCGATCTGTGTCGTGTGTGGCAACCCCGCCGGTCGCAGCCAGCGCCTCGACAGCCGGCGCGATCTCGTCTCGGTGGGCGCCGCCGGCTCGTATGAGGCGCGCTGCCGTCGCTGTCACTCCAAGACCCCCGTCGGCCAGCTCGAGCTGCCCGTCGAACCCGCCTGATCCCCGCAAGGAGCCCGCATGTACGCCACCGACGTCGAGGTGATGTTCTCCAAGGAGCAGCTCGCCGCGCGCGTGCGCGAGCTCGGCGTGCGGATCACGGAGGACTACCAGGGCAAGGAGCTGACCGCGATCGGCGTGCTCAAGGGCTCGTTCCTGTTCTTCGCGGATCTCGTCCGCGAGATTGACCTCCCGCTCAAGTGCGATTTCCTGGGGCTCTCGAGCTACGGCTCGAACACCGACTCCAGCGGCGTCGTGCAGATCACGAGCGATCTGAAGAACCCCATCGAGGGGCGCCACGTGCTCGTCATCGAAGACATCGTCGATACCGGGCTGACGATGAAGTATCTGCTGGAGAACCTCCAGACGCGCCGGCCGCTCTCCGTAAAGGTGTGCAGCCTCCTGGAGAAGCCGGCGCGCGCGAAGACGAAGATCGACATCTCGTATCTGGGCTTCACGATCCCGGACGCCTTCGTCGTCGGCTACGGGCTCGACGTCGATGAGAAGTATCGCAATCTCTCGTTCGTCGGGATCCGGAAGGGCGCGTGACGCACGCCGCCGACGGGCGCGTCTTCGCCGAGCTCGCCGCGCACCTCTCCCGCGTGCAGGCGGGGGCGGGGCTCGACGAGCTGCTCGACGGCGTCGCGCTCGCGGCGCTGGACCTGGCGGGCGCCGAGGCGGCGATCGCGGCGGCGGACGACGAGCCGGGCGCGCCCCCGCTCGTGCTCGCGAAGCTGGGGCCGGCGGCGGATCGGCCCGAGGTGCACCAGGCGCTGCTCGCGGCGGCGGAGGGGCGGCCGCCGGGCCCCGCGCTGGAGGCGACGGTCTCGGTGGGGGTGCGCGGGGGGGCAGAGGCGCTCGGCGCGATCGCGGCGCTGTCCGGGGGAAGCGTGATCGCGGACGCCGCGCGCGCGCGCGCGGCGAACGAGGCCGTGCTGGTGGCCGACGGCGTCGCCCTGCGCAAGGGCAACGGCGAGGGATACGACCAGGCCTACACCGAGACGCTGGGACCCGGGGTCGAATGCCGGTTGCTCGAGCAACGGCCCGGGTGGCTCCGGGTGGAGCTGCCGGACGGTCGCCGCGAGATCTTCGCCATCGGCTATGACCTCAA
>CAYHCR010000792.1:0-2696 GCA_964354895.1 uncultured Myxococcales bacterium
CGAAGGCGTCGCCAAACAGATACAGGAGTGTCACTGCGCCGGGCAGCTCGAGCTTCACCGCGATCGTCAGCGACGCGAGGATCGCGCCCGCGCCGAGCGCGCCCCGGACGGGAAGCTCTGCCGCCGGGACCAGCCGGCCCGCCACCGCGGCGCCGACGCCCGTGACGAGCGCGGTCGCGACGTAGAGCGCGGGCAGTATCGCAGGCGCGTGACGGGCGACGACCAGCGCGCTCGCCGCGCTCTTGACCAGGACGACCGCCGCGACGAAGAGCAGGTGGAACGCGCCCACCGTGAGCACGATCCGCCCTTCGCCCGGCTGCAGCGCCAGCAGGGATCGCGCGCGCTGCGTCGCCGCGACGACGACGCTCAACGGGTCGGGCCGGGCTCGCCGACGAGCGACCAGGTCAACTCGACCTTGCCGACCGCGGAGACGAGCCGCAGCGTCATGTCCGGCGCGCTCGGCGCGATCAGCGTCCGCCCCTTCGCATCGTCCTTCGGAAAGCGAAGCCGGTAGGCGACCCAGAACGGCCCGAGGTACGGGTAGAGCGCGACCGTGTTCACGTCCGGTCGCTCCGTCCGCTCGATCTCGATCGGCGCGATCGGCTCGCCGCCGCGGGCGATCAGCTCGATCCGCCAGACACCGTTCGGCGTCGCGAGCTCGTTCCACTCGGCCTGCGGCGTGTAGAACCCCAGCACGAGCTCGGTGAATTCCCGGCCGTCTGCGTCGTCCTGCGCCCTCCTCGCCTCGCGCTCGGCCGGCCCGAGCACCAGCATCTCCGCCTCGGCCGCGAGGAACGCCGCGCGGAACGCGGGCGCGCGCCAGGTCGCGGTCGCGAAGACGCGCTGATCAAACCCGTCGTAGACCGCGCCCGACTTCGTATACCGTTTGAGCGTCGCCCCGTACTCCGGATCGCGCCAGCGCGGCGCCCCGTCCTCGCGCAGCACGTGCGGGAGCTCGCCGGTCGTGACGCTGGTCCCGCAGCCTGCGCCGAGCAGCACCAGCAGCGCGAGCGGCCGCCTCATGCGTCGACCGGGAAGTCCTGCTTGGTGAAGAGCGTCTGCAGTCGGAGCCCCTGCCGCTCGAACGCCTCGCGCCCGCCCTCGAGTCGATCGACGAGCGCCCAGACCCCGCCGACGACGAGCCCCTCGGCCCGCGCGCGCTCCACCGCGAGCAGCCCCGAGCCGCCGGTGGTCACGACGTCCTCGACGATCGCGACGAGCGAGCCGGGCGGGACCGCCTTGAGCCCCTCGATCCACTGCCCCGTCCCGTGGCCTTTGGGCTCCTTGCGGACGACGAACGCGTCCACGGGTCGCGCGGCCGCCCAGGAGGCGAACGCGACCGCCGAGGCGAGCGGATCGGCCCCGAGCGTCAGCCCGCCGACGCCGCGCACCTCGGGAAGCTCTGCCAGGATCTGCTGCAGCAGCAGCCGGCCGACGAGCCAGTGCCCCTCGGCGGTCAGCGTCGTGCGCTTGCAGTCGATGTAGAAATTCGAAGGCTTGCCCGAGGCGAGCGTCACCGCTCGCCGCTCGAACGACAGAGTCCGAAGCAGCTCGAGCAGGCGCGCCCGATCATGTTCGAGCGCGCCGGCGCTCAAGGCCGCGGGTCCTCGACGCCAGCGAGGTATTCGCCGAGCTGGCTGTAGTACTTGAGCTGGTCCGCGATGATCCCGCGGAGCTCCGGCGGCACGTCGCCCCACGCGTCGACGAGCGCCGCGAGGTCGACCGAGATCTCCGAGAGCCGCCGCGCGAGATCGTCCGCGAGCTGGTCGGCGGTGAGCTCTTCGTCGCCGTCGGTCGGCGCCGATGCCACGAGCACGCCGGGCGGCGCGAGTCGATCCGCCTCCGCCTCCGCCTCCGCGAGCTCCGCCTCGAGCGACGCGACATCGCGCGCGGCCTCGGCGAGCGCGTTGCGGGCCGCGATGATCGCGGGATCGTCCGGCGTCCCAGCCGCCGTCAGCGAGTCGTTCGGCCGACCGAGCGGCGCCGGCTCCGGCGGCTCGCTCGGCGCGATCGCGGGGAGCGATCGGCGACCGTCGGCGACGTCGTCGGGGATCGAGTCCTCGTCCTCGACGCCCCGCTCCGCCTGATCCTCGCCGAGCAGCTCGGCGCGCAGGTCGTCGACGAGGCGCTCGGCGCGATCCACAGCGCGGGCGAGCAGCTCTTCCAGCGCCGGGGTGGCCCAGCCCAGGTCCCGGTAGCGGTCGCGCAGCCCGAGCAGTTCGTCGCGGCCGAGCGGCTCGGTGTCGAGCGTGTCAGCCGCAGCGAGCATCGCGGCCGCGTCGTCCGCGAGCCCCTCGTGGACACGCGCCAGGACCCGGTCCCGGTGCAGCAGGTGCAGCGCCTGCACGCGCCGGAAGCCGGTGAGGAGCTGGAAGCCCTCGCCGACGCGCCGGACCTCGATCGGGAAGAGCTGACCCGCCTGCGCGATCGACTGCGCGAGCGAGCTGACGTCGCCCGGCGTGCGGAGCCGGAACGTGACGTCGTCGAGGACGGACGCGAGCGGGAGGTACCAGAGCTCGCGGGGCGGCGGGTTTGGAGGAGCCACTACTTCTTCTTGACGAGGACCTTGCGCTTCGCTGCAAGGGCCATCGCGCTGGGAGGCACCGGCGGAGGAGCAGCCGGAGCGGTGGTGGGCTTGTCCGGCGCCTTCTCGGCCGGCTTCGCGGCGACCGGGGCGACGGGCTTTGCGGCGAGCG
>CAYHCR010000793.1:0-2695 GCA_964354895.1 uncultured Myxococcales bacterium
GCGCGTGGGGCTCCACCTCGCGCCGCTCTCGGGCCTCGCGGCGGACATCGGTTCCCTGCAGGGCGCGACGACCTACGGCCGCCTGCGCACCACCGCGATCAACGCGATGATGCGCCTGTGCGGCAGCCGCTTCGGCCGCGGCGCGATCCGGCCCGGTGGCGTGGGGCTCGTGCTCGACGAGCCGCGCGTCGTGGCCCTGCGCGAGGCGGTGACGCTCCTCCTGCGCGATCTGCCCATCGTGAACGAGCTCTACCAGGGCAGCGAGACGGTCCGGCACCGCTTCGAGCAGGTCGGCGTGCTCACGCAGGCGCAGGCCCTCGAGATCGGGGTCGTCGGCCTCGTCGCGCGCGCCTCCGGCGTCGCGCTCGATCTGCGCCAGGGGCGACGCGAGGGGCTCTGGGCCGAGGCGCCGATCGAGGCCGCGCCGCTCGGCTCGGGCGACTGTCTCTCGCGCAGCGACCTGCGGATCGAAGAGCTGCGCCGGTCGCTCGCCTGGCTGCAGCGCCAGCTCGATCGTGACGACGCCCGCCCCGCCGAGCGACGCACGATCGGCCGCCTCGCGCCCGGCCAGCTCGTCGTGTCGCTCATCGAGGGGACGCGCGGCGAGGTGATGCACGCGCTCGAGACGGACGCAGACGGCAAGCTATGCCATCACAAAGTGCAGGATCCGTCCCTGCGCAACTGGCACGGGCTCGCGCTCGCCGTCCGCGACAACGAGATCTCCGACTTCCCCATCTGCAACAAGAGCTTCGACCTCTCCTACTGCGGGAACGACCTGTGAAGCCGCTCCAGCCGCTCCGCGTCCGGCTCTCGCAGGGGACGCAATACATCTCCGACCTGCGCGCCGCGCGCCCGACCGGGTTCGTCGGCCGGCCGAGCATCGCGGCCACCCCCTGCCCTGCCGACTGCACCGCGTGCCGCGACGTCTGCGAGCCCGGCGCGATCCGCCTCGCGCCCGTCGCGATCGATCTGGGCCGCTGCGTCTTCTGCAGCGCCTGCGTCGAGGTCTGCCCGGCCGCGAAGCTCACGTTCACGAACGATCCGCGCCTCGGCGGAGCGAGCCTCGACGCGCTCGTCGTGGAGGAGGGAGCCGCCGAGGTGCTCGCCGTCCGCGCGAACACGGGCCTCGCAAAGCTGTTCGGCCGCTCGCTCAAGCTGCGGCAGGTCTCGGCGGGCGGCTGCAACGGCTGCGAGCTCGAGCTCAACGCGCTCGCCAACGTGAACTTCGATCTGCAGCGCTTCGGCATCGAGTGGGTCGCCTCCCCCCGACACGCCGACGCGCTCGTGCTGACCGGCCCGCTCACGAAGAACATGCAGGACGCCGTGCGCCTGACGTGGGAGGCGATGCCTGAGCCGCGCTTCCTCGTGGCGGTGGGCGCGTGCGCGATCTCCGGCGGCCTCTACGCCGGCGCGGCGGGCGTCGAGCGGCGCTTCCTCGACGAGGTCGGCCCCTCGCTCTACCTGCCGGGCTGTCCGACACACCCGCTGACGTTCGTGCATGGGATCCTCGATCTGCTCGGGATCCCGTAGCTGTCACTTCTCGCGGAGCACCGGCAACGTCACGCCCGCCGGCCCGTCGCGCACGACCTCGATGAAGCGCTGCGCCCGAACGCCGTCCGGCACCTTGTGGCGCGGCGGCTCTTCGGGGGCGAATTGCTTGGTGTCGTAGCCGTGCAGGTCGAAGAGACTGCTGAACTGTCCGGGTCCCGCCGAGAGCTCGACGTCGTGCGGCGTGAACTGGCCGGGGTGCGCGTAGCCGGCGGCGTGGGTCACCGCGAGCAGCTCGTTGCGGAAGCTCTCGAGGTACCCCTGGCAGCGGCGCGCGCCGATCTCCGGATCGAGGCCGCGCTGGTACCACCATTTCTGCGTCGCGACGCCCGCCGGGCAGCTGCCCGTGTGGCACTTCTGGGCCTGGATGCAGCCGATCGAGAGCATCGTCTCGCGCGCGACGTTCACGAGATCCGCGCCGAGCGCCATGGCGACGACCGCGCGATCCGGGAACCCGAGCTTGCCCGAGCCGATCCAGACCAGGTCGTCGGCGAGCCCGGCGTCGAGGAAGAGCTTGTAGACGCGGGTGAACGCCGGCTTGAAGGGCAGCGAGACGTGATCTGCAAAAGTGAGCGGCGCCGCCCCCGTGCCGCCCTCACCGCCGTCGATCGTGACGAAGTCCGGGCCCTCTCCGCGCCGACGCATCTGCTCGGCGAGCTCATAGAAGAAGTCGAGGTGGCCGACCGCGGTCTTGATGCCGACCGGCAGCCCCGTCGCCGCCGCGATGCGCTCGACGAGATCGATCAGCTCTGCCGGCGTGCGGAACGCGGAGTGGCCGTTGGGCGAGAGGCAGTCCTCCCACGCCGGGACGCCTCGGATCGCCGCGATCTCGGGCGTCACCTTCGCGGCGGGGAGCACGCCGCCCTTGCCGGGCTTCGCGCCCTGGCTGAGCTTGAGCTCGATGAGGCGCAGCTGCGGCGTCCGCGCGACCTCGGCGACGAGCTTCTCCAGCGAGAACGAGCCGTCGGGGTTGCGGGCGCCGAAGTAGCCGGTGCCGAGCTGCCAGCAGAGATCGGCGCCGAGCCGGTGGAAGGGCGAGATCCCGCCCTCGCCCGTGTTGTGGAACGCGCCGGCCGCCTTCGCGCCGAGGTTGAGCGCGGAGATCGCATTCTTCCCGAGCGAGCCGAAGCTCATCGCGCTGATGTTG
>CAYHCR010000794.1:0-2691 GCA_964354895.1 uncultured Myxococcales bacterium
CAAGTCCGCCGATTCTGAGCGAGCGCGCCCGACGCGTCCATCCTGCCGAGGGCCGGACGCGACACGTCCCGCGGGGGCCCGTCGCCGGGCCCGCTCCGCGGGACGTGAAGGAGTGCAATACGAGCCGTCGCGGCTACGGCTTCATCGTCCGGATGAACGCGACGGTCGCCTTCTGCTCGGCCTCGGTGAGCTTGCCGTCGTACTTCGGCATCGCGCGCTCGCCGTCGGCGTCCGCCTCGCCCTGGCCCTCCTTCACCGCCTTGAGCAGCTCCTCGTCCTTGTACTTCGCCTGGAACGCCGGGTCGGTGTAGTCGGCGACCTTCGCCTTCTTGCCGACCTTCGTGTCGCCCTTGCCCGTCTTGCCGTGGCACTTCGCGCAGTTCTTCGCCCAGAGCGCGGCACCGTCCGGCTCCGCGGCGGCGGCGGCGGTCGGCAGCACCAGCGAGATCGAGATCGCTCCAGCCAGGATCCACATGTTGATGTTCGAGATGGTCATGATCGAGTTCTCCCTGCGTTCGGATTTCGCGGCGGTCAGCAGCCGCCGGGGAGTGAATACCCTGCACGAGGCGCCGGGGAGGTGGGCGCAAGCCTCGCGGGTCGCGGCCGGGGCGCCTATGCGCAAGGCCCGCGGGGAGCGCACGTTCCCGATCGCGCAATTCGCGCGCGACGCCCCCCGTCAGGGATCGTGCGGCAGGCTCCCGCGCGGCGAGCGGAGATACACGAACGGCGTCGGCGCCAGGAAGTTCGAGACGCGCGAGGTGTAGACGTCGGCGTAGCGCTCCACCTGTCTGGCGAGGTGCGACTTGTCGTTGCCTGCGCGCATGAGCAGGCCCCAGGTCGGGTGCGCGATCTCCGAGCTCTCCTTCGCGATCGGCGCGATCACGTCGTCGAGCGCGTCGAGCTCCCGCCGCAGCTCGGTGAGCCGCTCGTGCAGCACCGCCTCCGGGTGCGAGACGAGGCCGTAGCCCTGCTTGCGCCGCTGCAGCTCGAGCCGCAGCGTGCAGCTCTCCGCCTCGAGCGCCTCCTTCTTCGCCATGCCGTCCGCGAGCAGGTCCTCGCGCGCGCGGAACGAGTCGAGCGCGCGCACCTCGTCCTCGAGCTCGCGCAGGACGAGCGCCGTGCGCCAGTGCAGGCTCTGCTTGGTGACGTGAACGTCGCCGAACATGTGATCGCCGACGTAGAGGATCTCGTCGCCGGAGAGCCCGAGGTGCTTCTCCACCTGCGAGGCCGAGCCGCCATAATAGGCAGCGCCCGGCTTCAGATCGCCGATCACCGGCCGCAGCAGCCCCTCCTCGGTCGCGACCTCGAAGAGCGGCTGGCGCGTCGTGAAGAACTCCGGCTTGCGCGCGGCGACGATCACGACGTCGAAGAGTTCCCGCCAGGTCATGCCGCTCGGCAGGAACGGCTCGAACGAGAGCCGCATCATCGGGTTCGTGTATTCCCACTCGGAATTCGTGATGAGCAGGAGCTTCTTGCCGGCGTGCTTCTGGTCGAGCAGCGCGAGCGCCGTCTCGCCGTCGCGCACGACGAAGCGCTCGGGGTCCGCGAGGATCTCCTGCTTGAGCTGCCCCTGCAGGTGGACGAGATCGAGGCTCTGGCGGACCTTGCGGTAGAGGTCCGCGTAGCCGGTCCCCTTGGGCAGTCGGCCCTCGTCGAGCCGATCGACGAGCTGCGCATACATGCACGCTTCGGAGAGCGAGAAGAGCGTGTTGAGGAAGGCCCACCGCGCGTCCGCGAGGTCGACGATCGTGCGCTGGTAGGCGTCGCGCTGGGCCTCGAAGGAGAGCGGGCGCGTGCCGTGCAGCGCCTTCTTCACGAAGCCGAAGCGGTTCGCCTTGACGAGGTTGCCGGTCACGGTGTCGACGGCGAGGCCGCG
The DNA here is from genome assembly GCA_964354895.1 of uncultured Myxococcales bacterium. Classification (GTDB taxonomy): domain Bacteria; phylum Myxococcota; class Myxococcia; order Myxococcales; family Vulgatibacteraceae; genus CAYHCR01. The sequence goes on from CAYHCR010000794.1 coordinate 1,877, forward strand.
CACGACGAGGCGCGGATCGAACGTGAGCCCCTCGACGGGCAGTCCCGCCGTCTCGAGGCGCGCGCGCATGTGGTCGTAGGCGCGCCGCTCGAAGGCCTCCACGTGGTAGTGCACCAGCGTGTAGTCCATGTCGTAGCCGACGGCCTTGATCGAGCGGAAGTTCAGCGTTCGATTGCAGAACAGCCCGCGGGCGGAGGGCAGCGGGCGCACGTCAGAGCGCTCCCTTCACGTCGCTCGTCGCGACCAGCCGGTAGACGAGGGAGAGCGTCCGGTGGCCGTGCGCCGGCAGCTCCACCTCCCACGCGACGATGCCGTCGGGATCGGCCGAGGCCGCCGGGCTCGTGGTCTCGAGCAACTTCACCGTGACCGCCTCGAGCTCCGAGACCGGCACGCGCTCCTCGACGCGGAAGGTCGCGGGCGTCGCGTCGAGGTTGCTGAGCTTCACCTCGACCGTCCGGTCGATCGTGCGTTTGCCGGTGAGCGTCGCGGTCTCCGTCTTCTCCTTCACGTTGCGGCGGACGCGCAGCGCGCCGTCGCCGCCGAAGCCGAGCAGGAATTTCTCCCCCGCCGCCACGAACCCGACCTCCGCCCGGCCCGCCGCGCCGCTCTCGCGCACGAGCTCCACGGGCCCCGCGAGGATCGGGCTCGGCGAGGCGTTCGGCAGCCGCGCCTGCAGGTGGACGAGCGCGGCGCGCTCGGGGCGGGCGATCCGCTTGACCTCGGCGTCGGCCTCGAAGGCGAAGAGAGGCACGCGGCGAAGGCGACCGTCGGAGGCGATCGTGCAGGGCGTCGGCGCGCAGAGCAGGCGGGTCTCG
>CAYHCR010000795.1:0-2687 GCA_964354895.1 uncultured Myxococcales bacterium
CCTACGATCAGGCTCAACTTCGCCGAATCCCACAGCCCGAGCTCTTCGAGGAAGCTCTGCACCTCCTCGTGATCGCGCTCCATGGCGTCGGAGCAGTCGAACAGGTCTCCGGCCACGATCACGTGGTCGACCTTCTCCTTGACGGCCTTACGAAACGCCTTCTTGGCGAGCGTCCAAGACGCCCTCTCGACCTCCAGGTCGATGTGCAGGTCGGAGAGGACCGCGAGGCGAACGCTTCGGGCGGCACGAACCATGCGGCACTCCTTGGATGGGCGAGCGTGGCACACCGCCCGGCAGAAGTTGACGCTCAGGAATCTCAGGTGACGAGCGCGACGCAAACCTTGCGGGAACGCGGCCGGCCGATCCCGGAGCCGAAGGTCAGCCGAAGTACGGACGCTACTTCTCCGCGCAAGTCGTGCAAGCGGGGCCGAGGCGATCGCGGAGCCTGCTGTTCGCGATGTGCTTCGGCGCGAAACGAAAGCTCGACGGGGAGCGCACCACCTTCGTCATGCACGACGAACATCGCTGCTTCCCACACAGCCAGCACTTGGAGAAGAGCTTGAGCCCGAGCAGCGTCCGCCAACCACCGGGTGTCTCGCCGCAGCCGCCGCACTTCTTGGCCATCACCGACCCCCAAGGTCCGTCGTGAACGTGCTCCAAGGACTAGCCATCGCGAGTGACAGCCAAGGACACACCGTCGACCCGCGGTCGATCTGGTCGTCGCCTGGGCGCGCCTTGCGACCTCCTGCAGGACTAAACCCTAGCGATAGCTAGGAGTCCACTCGACGAGTTCGGTGGGAACGGAGCGCGCGAGGACCGCCGAGATCGCGCCTGCGACAGCGTCCCGCCGCTCGCGCCTGCGGCCCCCCGAAGAGCTGCCTTCGGCGCGCGCGGTCGTTCGAAATCCGGGCCCCGCGCTTGGTACAAGTAGATGTGAGCAGCGCGGTTCGTCTCGACCTGCCTCACCCTTCCGTCCTCCGACACCCCAAACCGCCCGGCCCCCGCCGCGGCGAAAGGCACCCCCATGTCCATCAACCTCCTCAAGACCACGCTCGCCCGCGGCGGCGAGCACCTCGGCGATCTCATCTGGTGGGCGCTCGCCGACGCCCGCATCGACCGCGCGCAGCTCGAGCAGCTCTGGAGCACCGCCGGCCTGCCCAAGGAACTCCTCGTCGAGCAGCCGAGCGCCGAGAAGGCGTTCAAGTGCGCCGCTCGCGAGGCGGCGACCGGCGCGGCCGACCGGCTCGTCCGGCTCGGCAAGCACGGCGAGGACGAGATCGTCTTCGCCGTCGTCCGCGAGCACCGCGCCCCCGACGGCTCGCTCACCTACTCGCAGGAGACCCGCGTCGTGCTCGACCGCGCGACCGAGCGCGTGTCGCTCGACGACCCGACGCACGAGCTGGGTCAGAAGATCGCGGCCGGCTTCACCGAGCTGCGCCACACGCACACCGCCGACGACGTGCGGCGCTCGATGCTCCGCGTGCTGGAGCAGAGCGCGGCCGTCACGCTGCGCGACCACGGCGGCGTCTACTGGGTGCCCTCGCCCGGCGCGAAGGTCGTGCGGCAGCTGCAGACCGCGATCGAGCAGATCGGCCAGAGCACCGTGCAGCTGCTGCCCGTCCACCGCAGCGCGGACGCGGAGCGCACGCTCGGCGCCGCGGCGAAGGGCGCCATCGAGCAGGAGCTGACGGCGCTGCGCACCGAGATGACGGCGTTCCTCGCCAGCCCGCCGGAGCGCGCCTCGACGCTGGCGCGCCGGTTCGAGGTCTACGAGTCGCTCCGCGCGCGGGCGGCGCTGTATCGGCAGGTCCTGCAGGTGGAGGTCGAGGACCTCGAGGCGGGGCTCACGCAGCTCACGCAGTCGCTCGAAGGGCTGCTCGCGCAGAAGGCCGCGTGAAGCAGCGCAGATGCATCACCACCAACGCAGTCCCATCCGGGCGGCCTCGTGCCGCCCTTCTTGTCTCCGGAGGTGACCCATGTCCCAGCACAAGCAGCTCCAGCAGCTCCGCACCGACCTCGCCGCGCGCTTCCCCGAGCGGCTCTCCGTCATCACCGGCGCGCTCTGCGCCATGCTCGCCGGCGAGCACGTCCTGCTCCTCGGCCCGCCCGGCACCGCGAAGAGCGCGCTCGCCCGCTCGCTCGCCCAGGCGATCGGCGGCACGTACTTCGAGCGGCTCCTCACCCGCTTCAGCACGCCCGAAGAGCTGTTCGGGCCGATCAGCCTCAAGGCGCTCGAGCAGGACCGCTTCGAGCGCGTCGTCGCCGGCAAGCTCCCCGAGGCCCACGTCGCGTTCCTCGACGAGGTCTTCAAGTCGAACTCCGCGATCCTCAACTCGCTCCTGACGCTGATGAACGAGCGCGTCTTCCACAACGACGGCGCGCCGCTCGCTTCGCCGCTGGTCACGCTCTTCGGCGCCTCGAACGAGCTGCCCGAGGGGCGCGAGCTGGAGGCGTTGATGGACCGCTTCCTGCTCCGCTTCGACGTCGGCTACCTGCTGCAGCCGCAGAACTTCCGCGCCGTGCTCGTCGCGCGCGAGCCGCTCCCGCAGCAGGCGCTCAGCCTCGTCGAGCTGCGCAACGCGCAGGCCGCCGTCGCGAAGGTGAAGGTCACCGTCGCCACCGTCGAGGCGCTGCTCGCGATACGCGACGCCTGCAAGGCCGAGGGGATCGTCGCCCACGACCGCCGC
>CAYHCR010000796.1:0-2684 GCA_964354895.1 uncultured Myxococcales bacterium
CGCGGGCGCGCGCGGCGACCGGGAGCGGCATCGGCACGCCGGCCGTGGTCGCGGACTTCAGGAGCCGGCCGAGGTTCTCGCCGCCGATGTATTCCATGGCGAGGAAGTAGACCCCGTCATGTTTGCCGACTTCATACACGCCGACGATGTTGGGGTGGTTGAGCGTCGCGGCGACGCGCGCCTCGTCGAGGAACTGCTCGATGAAGCCGTCCTGCTCGGCGAGCTCCGGCAGGAGGTTCTTGAGGATCGCGAGCCGCCCGAAGCCCGGGCTGCCGCTCTGCCGCGCGAGGAAGACCTCGCCCATCCCGCCGATCGCGAGCCGGCGGACGACCTCGTACTTCCCGAAGATCAGCTCGCTCATCGTTCCCGGTCAGGGCGCGGACGGTTCGTCGTCGCGCCAGTCGGTGAAGGGGAACGTCGCGGCGCTCGCGAGCGCGAAGACGCCCGCGCCGACGAAGGCCCACGTCGCGCCGTCGGCGAGGGTGCGACCGCTCTGCGCCTTCTCGGCGAGCACCGCGCCGTCGATCGTCCGATCGGTGCTCTGGCCCGCGTACGCCGAGTAGTCCTCCTGCGCGCTGCGGGCCGCGAGCCCGAGGCCGCCGCCCGCGAGGCCGAGCAGGACGGCGCCGGAGGCGGAGGTCCAGAAGACCCAGCGCGGCAGGGGCGGCCGAACCTCGACCGCGCCCGCCGAGATCGCGATCGCGAGCGGCGTGGCCGGCTCGCCGCGTCGGAGCAGCGGGCCCGAGCTGTCGCGGGTCTCGACGTAGTACTCGAGCGCGAACCCGGACTCGCTCGCGGTGTATTCGCCCGGGAGCGTCCCGTGCCACGAGCCGTCGTCGCCGCGCCGGAGCGCCAGCGTCGAGAAGTCGGCTTCGCCGTGGCGTCGGTAGGGGACCATCACGGAGTCGACGAGGCCGGTCGGATCGCGCAGCCGCAGCAGGAAGGTGATCGCGCGCCCGCCAGGAAGTTCTGCGGCAGGGGCGCCGGAGAGCTCGAGCTGCGCGATGCGACGCTTGCGCTCGACCGTCGAGAGCTCCTCCGCCAGCACGCGCTCCTCGAGCTGGACCTTGCGGAAGACCGCGAGGATCTTCGGCGCCGTCTCCGCGGGCAGCTCGACGGACGGCCGCGCGCGCAGCAGCAGGCGGAAGGGGCTCTCCGCGAGGACCGGGTCTCCGATCACCGCGAGCGAGCTCGCGAGCAGCACGTAGGCGTCGAGCTTCGTCTCGATCGGGACGCCCGGCGCGTCGACGACGGCCTGCGCGAGCGGCGCGACCTGGTCGTACTCGAGCTGCGCGTAGAGCGTCCGGGCGCGCTCGAGCAGCTCTGCGGCAGTCCCCTCCGGGAGGGCGGGCTTCGGCGGCGGCGGCGGCGGGCGCGAGGGGGCGGCCGTCGCGAGCGCAGGCGTGAGCGCCGCGCAGGCGACCGCCAGCAGCGTCGCGACTCGGAGAAGATGCATGTCCGACAGGATAGAGACGCGATCGGAGGAACACAATTCAGCGCGATCGGCCGGTCTTCTTCCGCGCGCCCGGCAGCGCGCGCCGCTTCGGCTTCACCTCGATCGCGCGCTCCTCGGGCGGAGGCACAGCGAGCAGCGCCTCGAGCACGCCGTACGCCTCCTCGATCGCCTTGAGCCGCAGCTTCACCGTCGTCTGCACCGTGAGCGGCATGTCGGTCGTGTACTGGAAGTACCAGCGCAGCTCGGCCAGCAGATCGTGGAAGCGGTGCAGCGCGATCTGCTCGGGCGGCGGGAGCAGGACCAGCTCGCCGAAGCGGATCGAGGTGAAGTGCGTCTCGAGCGTCCCCAGCAGCGGCGCCCGATCCCGCAGCCGCGAGAAGAGCTGGATCATCTCCTCCTGCCGCAGCCGCAGGCGCGCCATCACGCCGTCGGCGTCGAGCCGGACGAGCGCGCGCACGTGCGCGACCGGCGGCAGCTCGTGCGGTCGCGGGCTAATAGGAGAACCCGCGCCACGGCGTCGAGAGCTCCCCCGCCGGCCGCTCGGCGAACCGCTCGCGCGACAGCAGCAGCACCGCGTTTCGGCGCTCCTGCGGCGGCCCGCCCCGCGGCGGCAGGTGGTACGTCTCCCACGCGACGCGCGCCCAGAGCTCGTCGCCCGGCTCGAGCCGCAGCTCCGAGAGCCGCACCGGCCCCGACGCGAGCTCCTCGCGGATCGCCTCGGGCGCGTCGGCCTTCTCGGCGGCGGTCCAGACCCGCGACTCGTTCGGCAGCAGCCACGGTCGCAGCTTGCGCGGCGGGAGCGTGAGGCGCCCGCGCGGCGTGCCAAACGAGATCTCCTCGTCGCTGACGTGGCCCTTCGTCCACGACGAGCCGTCGGGCGGGCCCCACCAGAACGCCGCGTAGACGGCGCGCCTGCCCGACGGAAAGCTGCGCAGCGCGCCCTGGTCGAGCACCTTCACGGGGAAGGTCTGCGCCTGCTCCAGCGCCTCGAGCTCGACCTCACCGTCCGGCGGATCAGGGGGGCGCACTCAGACGTCCCGGTCGCGCGCGGAGGGGGCGTCGGTCGGCATCGCGAACACGACGCCGGGGAGGGGCACGGTCTCGCTCATGGGCGCTCCGGGAGGGAGCGAGGTTCCTAGCACACGCCCGCCGCGCGTCGCCGCCGGCGGGTTGACCGCGTCCGGAGCGGGCCATACAAGCGCCCCGCATGCGCCCGGCCCTCTCGTTC
>CAYHCR010000797.1:0-2681 GCA_964354895.1 uncultured Myxococcales bacterium
TGCACGAACTCGTAGAGCGCGTGGGACCCATTCACGAAGGCGGTGGTGCTGCGCCCCTGGTGAATCTTCTTTTTGCGGTTCGTGATGACGCCCGCGAGCAGCAGCTCCATCACGCCGTCGGAGAACATCTCGGTGTGCAGGCCGAGGTCGTTCTTGTTGTGGAGGTTCTTCATGACGGCGTCGGGGATCGCGCCGATGCCGCCCTGCAGCGTCGAGCCGTCCTCGATGAGCCCCGCGACGATCTCGCCGATCCGCGCCTCGACCGGGCCGATCGGCGCGCGATCCGCCTCGTGCGGCCGGTAGTTCGTCTTCACGAAGGCGTCGATCTTCGAGAACGGGACCGTCGTGTGGCCGGTCGTGCGGGGCACGAACTCGTCGATCTCGGCGATGACGACCTCCGCGTGATCGACCGCGGCGCGCGCGACGTCGACGCTCGTGCCGAGCGAACACATGCCGTGCCGATCCGGCGGAGAGAGGCGCACGAGCGCGGCGCGGAGCTTCACGCCGCCCCGCTTGATGAAGCGCGGGATGTCGGAGAGGAAGATCGGGACGAAGTCGGCGCGGGCCTCCTGCACGGCCTTGCGGACCGCCCCGCCGGTGAAGAGGGAGTGCGAGCGGACGCGCTTCTCCACGCCCGGCTCGGCCATCGGGATCGGGCCGTGAAGATGGAGGTGCCAGGCGCGCACGCCCTCGAGCTCGGGCCTCGCGCAGAGCGCCTCGAGCAGCACCGTGGGCGTGAGCGCGGCGCCGTGGACGAAGATGTTGTCGCGGTTGCGGATCGAGGCGACGGCGGTCGCTGCGTCTACCGCGCGGGACTCCCACTTCGGATCGAACATCATGGCGGACACCTATGCAGTCAGTGGAGCGTTCAGGGGCGGCGGTGGATCGCGGTCGTCGAGGCCTGATCGACGGGATACATCGTGATCTCCTCGAGCACGACGTGCGCCGGGCGCGTCACGGCGAAGGCGATGACGTCGGCGACGTCCTCGGCGGAGAGCGGCGTGAGCCCCTCGTAGGGCTTCTGCGCGCGCGCGGCGTCGCCGTGGAAGCGCACGAGCGCGAACTCGGTGTCGCAGAGCCCCGGCTCGACGGTCACGACGCGCACGCCGGTGCCGAGCAGCTCGTGGCGCAGCGCCTTGCTCATCGCGTGTACCGCCGCCTTCGTGGCGCAGTACATCGTGCCGCCCGGGTAGGGCTCGTTTCCAGCAACGCTGCCGAGCTGCACGATCGTGCCCCTGCGCTGCTGCACGAGGCCCGGCAGGAACGCGCGCGTCACCGCGAAGAGGCCCACGACGTTGGTCTGCAGCATCTCGTCGTGATCGCTCTGCAGCGCCTCGGTGAGCTTCTCCGCGCCGCGCGCGAGGCCAGCATTGTTGACCAGGATCTCGACGGGCCCAACCGCGTGAGCGGCGGCCGCGAAGGCCGTGACCTGCGCGGCGTCCCGGACGTCGAGCGCGTGCACGTCGATCCGCGCAGACGGAAACCTCTGCAGCAGCTCCGCCTGCAGCGACGCGAGCTTGTCCAGCCGCCGCGCCCCGAGCACGAGCTGCGCGCCCTCCGCCGCGAGCGCACGCGCCGTGGCCGCGCCGATCCCGCTGGAGGCGCCCGTGATCACCGCAATTCGTCCGTCGAGTCGTCCCATGCGGCCGCTTCGTAGCAGGCCGACGGGGGTCCGGGCGACACCCGCAAGCGGCTCGGGTCGCTCCGCAGCCGCTGCGCGCCGGATCAGCCCCGTCGCAGCGTGAAGTGGGTCAATTCCGCGGGACAGCCGAGGCGGACCGGTAGCCAGTGACCCGTCCCGGGGGAGACGTAGAGGCGGCTGATGGGCTGCGGGCCGCTGCCGGGACGCGCCCCGCCTCTTGGCCGCTCATAGAGCCCGAGCATGTAGCGGAAGACCGGGAAGAGCGGCCGCCCGAAGAGCGCCACCTGACCGCCATGGGTGTGACCCGACAGGACGAGCTGCGCGCCCCGGTCGGCCGCGGCGTCAAAGCCGTCCGGGTGGTGGCAGAGGTGGAGCCGGAAGTCGCCGCCCGCGCCGCGCCGGACCATCGCCTCCTCGGCGTGCTCGTCGTAGGTCGAGGTCGGGAAGCCACGCGGGCGCAGGCGGTTCGCGGCGAAGGCATAGTCGACGCCGGAGAGCTCGAGGCGCGCGTCGTCCCTGCGCAGCTGCACGCTCTCGTCGACGAGGAGCGGCACGCCCCGTCGATCGAACGCCTGCCGGATCTCCTTGAACCCCGTGTAGTGCTCATGATTGCCGGGGATGGCAAAGCTGCCCAGTCGGGCCTTGACCGAGGCGAGCGCGTCCATCGCGCGGTCGAGCTGGCCGAGATCATCCAGGATGTCGCCGGTGATCACGAAGAGATCGGGCGCGAGCGCCTGCACGCGCTCCATCGCCGCCTCGAGCGCGGGCGCGTCGACGAAATGGCCGACGTGGATGTCGGTCGCCTGCACGATCGTGAGGCCGTCGAGGCCGGGCGGCAGGTCGGGGTACCGCAGGGTCAGGCGGCGGACGATCGGACCTTCGGCGAAGGTGGTCGTCAGCACGCCCATGGGGCCCACGGAGGCGAACGCCGCGGGGGGCGCGAAGGCGGCGGCGGAGAGGAAGCGGCGGCGGGTGAGGAGGAGGGGAGCGCCTTCGGGGGCGGCGGGGGCGGCAGGGGCAGGGGCGGCGACAGCGGCAG
>CAYHCR010000798.1:0-2672 GCA_964354895.1 uncultured Myxococcales bacterium
TGCCGGACCTGCCGCAGGTCAGCACGCAGAAGATGGCCGCGACGCGCACGCTCGCCGAGATCCTCGGGCTGATGGGAAGCGCTGCGGGTACGGTCGTCGACGCCGCGCCGGTCGTGGTCGCGCCGGCCGCCCTCGCGCCGATCGCTGCGGCGACGATCGTCCTGCCGCCGCTCGCGGACCTCAAGCTCGTGCTGCTGCGCATCGTGGCCGAGAAGACCGGCTATCCGGCGGAGATGATCGACACCGGCATGGACATGGAGGCCGACCTCGGGATCGACTCGATCAAGCGCGTCGAGATCCTCTCGTCGATGCGCCGCGAGCTGCCGGACCTGCCGCAGGTCAGCACGCAGAAGATGGCCGCGACGCGCACGCTCGCGGAGATCCTCGGACTGATGAACGGCCCGGCCCAGGCCGCGGCGCCCGTCGCCTCCTTATCCCCCCGCGCGTCGGGCGCGCAGGTCGAGCAGGTCGCGGCGATCCCCTCGTACCTCCGGGTCGCCGCGCGGGCTCTCCCCGCGCCGGCCGCAGGACTGTCCGTCCCCGGCCTCTTCGGCCGTCGCGGTCGGATCGTGGTGACGGGCGAAGGAGGCGGCGTCGCCGAGGCGCTCGTCCAGCGGCTCTTCGCGCGGGGCGTCGACGCCGTCGCGGCTGACGTCGTCCCCGAAGACGCGGCGGGCGTCGTGTTCCTCGGCGGGCTGCGCAGGCTGACCGGCGAGGCCGCGCTCGTCGTCAACCGCGAGGCGTTCGTCGCGGCGCGCGCCGTCGCGGCCCGCTTCCGAGAGCAGGGCGGCCTGTTCGTCACCGTGCAGGACACGGGCGGTGACTTCGGCCTCTCCGGCGGCGCGGGCGGTCGGGCGTGGCTCGCGGGGCTCTCCGCGCTCGCGAAGACCGCGAGCGAGGAGTGGCCGAACGCCACCGCGAAGGCGATCGATCTCGAGCGCGGCGCCCGCACCGACGCGCAGCTCGCCGAGGCGCTCGCGGCCGAGCTCTTCGCCGGCGGTCCCGAGCCCGAGGTCGGGCTCAAGGCCGACGGCAGCCGCGTCGCCGTCGTCGCGGTCCCCGCACAGCTTCCTGCGCCGACGCGCGCGGTCGAGCCGGGCGCCTTCTTCGTCGTCACCGGCGGCGCCCGCGGCGTCACGGCGGCGTCGCTGCTGACGCTCGCGCGCCACGCGTGGCCCAAGCTCCTGCTGCTCGGGCGCACGCCGCTCGAGGTCGAGCCGGCCGCGTTCCACGGCGTCACCGAGGGCGCGGCGCTCAAGCGCGTCGCGATGGAGGAGTGCAGGCGGAGCGGCCAGACCGTCACGCCGCGCGAGATCGGCGCGATGGTCGATCGCGTCCTCGGCGCGCGCGAGGTCAACGGCAACCTCGACGCCCTCCGCGCGGCGGGCGCCGAGGTCCGCTATGCCGCCGTCGACGTGCGTGATCCCGCGGCGCTCTCCGCATTGCTGTCCGACGCGCGGCGCCAGTGGGGGCCCGTGCGCGGCCTCGTCCACGGCGCGGGCGTGCTCGCCGACGCCTTCCTCGACAAGAAGACCGACGCGGCCTTCGATCGCGTCTTCGACACCAAGATCCTCGGCCTGCGCGCGCTGCTCGCGGCCACGGCGGAAGACCCGATCGCGTGGATCTGCCTCTTCTCCTCCGTCGCGGCGCGCACCGGCAACGCCGGGCAGTCCGACTACGCGATGGCGAACGAGGTGCTCAACAAGGTCGCCGCCTCCGAGGCGAAGCGCCGCGGCCCCTCGTGCCGCGTGGTCTCGATCGGCTGGGGCCCGTGGGACGGCGGCATGGTGACGCCGGTCCTCCGGCAACACTTCCTGGAGCGTGGGGTCGCGCTGCTCGCCATCGACGCGGGCGCCGAGGCGTTCGTGCGTGAGCTGCGCGCCGGCAGCGCCGACGACGTCGAGGTCGTGATCGCAGGCGGCGAGGGCGGGCTCGCCGAAGGCGGGGCGCCCAGGCTCCGCGCCGAGGTGCTCGTGCAGGCCGCGACGCACCCGCAGCTCGGCAGCCACCGCATCCAGGGCAAGCCGGTCCTCCCGGTGGTCCTCGCCCTCGAGTGGTTCACGCGGCTCGCCCGCGTGGCGCTCCCGCCCGGCGCGCCCCTGCAGCTCGCAGAGCTGCGCGTGGTGCGGGGCGTGCCGCTCGCGAACTTCGATGGCGCCGGCGATCGCTTCACGGTGCAGACCGCGATCGGCCCGAAGAAGGAGCTCCAGCTCGAGCTCAAGGACGCCGCCGGTCAGCTGCGGTACGCGGCGAGGGTCGTGCAGGGCGGGGCGCCCGCACGGGCGACGCCGCTCAATGGGAATGGGCTCGCTGCGAGCCCCTGGGCGCAGGCAGAGCTGTACGGGGCGGCGACGCTCTTTCACGGCCGCGACTTCCAGGTGATCCGCGAGATCGACGGGCTGTCGGCCGACGGCGCGCGCGCGCTGCTCTCCGGCACGCGCGAGGCGGGCTGGCCGAACGAGCCATGGCAGAGCGACGCCGCGGCGATCGACGGAGGACTTCAACTCGCGATCCTCTGCGGCCTGCGCTCGGTCGGCTCGACGCTCCCGCAGCGCATCGGCCGCATCGGCCTCTCCGGCGAGGTCCCGACAGGGCCCGTGCGCTGCTCGCTGCTCGTGCGCAGCCGGACGCCGGAGATGCTCGTCTGTGACATCGCGCTGACCACCGAGGAC
>CAYHCR010000799.1:0-2665 GCA_964354895.1 uncultured Myxococcales bacterium
GATCTTCGGGGGCACCACGCCCGACGCGCGCGATCCGGACTCGGACGCCGACGGGACGAGCGATCTGCTCGAGGCCGGCGACGCGGATCTCGCGACGCGGCCGGTCGACACCGACTGCGACGGCCTGCCCGACTACCGGGACTTCGACTCGGACGGTGACGGCGACCTCGACCTCGTCGACAACTGCCGCGTCGTCGTCAACGCGAACCAGCTCGACGGTGATCTCGACGGGATCGGCGATGCGTGCGACGCCTGTCCCCTCGACGCCCAGAACGACGTGGACGGCGACGGGGACTGCGGGAACGTCGACAACTGCCCGCTCGTAGCGAACGCCACGCAGACGAACACCGACGGCGACGGGCTCGGGGATGCGTGCGACGCCTGCCCGAACGACGCGCAGAACGACGTGGACGGCGACACGGTCTGCGGCAACCTGGACAACTGTCCGACGAGCGCGAACGCAGGCCAGGCGAACGCGGACGGCGACGGCGCCGGCGACGCGTGCGACGGCTGCCCGAACGACGCGCTCAACGACGGCGACTCCGACGGGCGCTGCGCGGACCTGGACAACTGTCCTGCGGTCCCGAACGCGGGGCAGGAGAACGCGGACGCAGATCTCCTCGGCGACGCGTGCGACGCGTGCCCGAACGACGCGGCGAACGACGTGGACGGCGACGGCGACTGCGGGGACGTGGACAACTGCCCGACGGCGGCGAACGCGGCGCAGACGAACACGGACGCAGACGGGCTCGGCGACGCGTGCGACGCGTGCCCGAACGACGCGGCGAACGACGCGGATCTCGACGGCGTCTGCGGCGATCTGGACAACTGTCCGGCGCTCGCCAACGGGAGCCAGACGAACGCGGACGCAGACCTCCTCGGCGACGCGTGCGACGCGTGCGTCAACGACGCGGCGAACGACGTGGACGGCGATGGGCGCTGCGCCGACGTCGACAACTGCCCGCTGACGGCGAACGCCGGCCAGGCGAACGCAGACGCAGATGGGCTCGGCGACCTGTGTGACGCCTGCCCGGCGGATCCCGCGAATGACGGCGACGGGGACGGTGTCTGCGGTGAGCTGGACAACTGTCCGATCGTGGCGAACGCCTCGCAGCTCGACAGCGACGGCGACGGCCAGGGCGATCCCTGCGACGTCTGCAACGGACTGACGGCGGACAGCGACGGCGACGGGATCTGCGATCTGGGCGACAACTGCGCTGCGATCGCGAACCTCAACCAGCTCGATCTCGACGCGGACGGCGTCGGGGACGCGTGCGACCTCTGCCCGCTCGTCGCGAACGGCGCGCAGGCGGACGGCGACGCCGACGGCGTGGGCGACGCCTGCGACCGCTGCCCGGCGGACGCCGATCCGCTCCAGCTCGACGGCGACGGCGACGGCGCGGGCGACGCGTGCGACGCCTGCCCGGCCGATCCGCTCGACGACGCGGATCTCGACGGCGTGTGCGGCGACGTCGACCGCTGCCCCGGTACGCCGGATCCCGCCCAGTTGGACGGTGACGCGGACGGTGTGGGCGATGCCTGCGACGCCTGCTCTGCGGATCCCGCGAACGACGGGGACGCGGACACGGTCTGCGGCGACCTGGACAACTGCCCGGCGGTCGCCAACGGGAGCCAGACGGACGGCGACGCGGACGGCGTCGGCGACGCGTGCGACGCCTGCCCTTCCGACCCGGCGAACGACGTGGACGCTGACGCGCTCTGCGGCGATCTGGACAACTGTCCGCTCGCGGCGAACCCCGCGCAGACGGACGGCGACGGGGACGGGGTGGGCGACGCGTGCGACGAGTGCCCGTCGGATCCGCTCGACGACGCGGACGGCGACGGCCTCTGCGCCTCGGTCGACCGCTGCCCCGACGACGGGCAGAACGACGCGGACGGCGACGGTGTGTGCGGCGATCTGGACAACTGCCCGGCGGCGGTGAACCCCGCGCAGGCCGACGCGGACGCCGACGGCGTGGGCGACGCGTGCACGTGTGCAGCCGACGCGGACGGCGACTTGATCTGCGACCGCGATGATCGCTGCCCGGCGGACGCCGACCCGCTGCAGGAGAACGCGGACGGCGACGCGGTCGGCGACGCCTGCGATCGCTGCCCGCTCGACGCGGCGAACGACGCGGATCAGGACGGCGCGTGCGGGGACGTGGACAACTGCCCGGTCGAGCCGAACGCGGCGCAGACCGACGGAGATCTCGACGGGCTCGGCGACGCGTGCGACCCGTGCTTCGGCGCGGCCGCGGACGGCGACGCCGACGGCGCGTGCGACGACCGGGATAACTGTCCGGCGCTCGCGAACCCGGCGCAGGCGGACGTGGACGCGGACGGGGCCGGGGACGCCTGCGACGCCTGCCCGTTGGACGCGGCGGACGACGTGGACGCGGACGGGGTCTGCGGCGATCTGGACAACTGTCCGACGATCGCGAACCCGACGCAGGCCGACGCTGACGCGGACGGGACGGGCGACGCGTGCGAGGCGCCGGCGGAGGACTGCGAGACGCTCGCGGACGAGGACGGCGACGGCGAAGGGGCGTGCGGCGATCCGGACTGCGTGAACGATCCGGTCTGCGGCGGCGGCGGTGGTTCGGGCGGCGGCGGCGGTTCGGGCGGCGGCGGCGGTTCGGGCGGCGGCGGCGGCGCGGGCGGCTTC
>CAYHCR010000800.1:0-2647 GCA_964354895.1 uncultured Myxococcales bacterium
CCGGCCGATCCGTCCGCAACTCCGGCCACGCTTCGAGCGCCTCCTCCTCGCTCCGGTCCCCGTGATCGACGATCTCCGCCCTCCCTCTCCCATCGATCGCGACGACTCTCGTGGACGAGCCAGAACCGCATGCGGCATGACAACAACGCAGGCAGTCGCCCCGCCGGCCGTGCGTTCGAGGCCCCGTCACGCCGCGTCCAGACGGCGCCGCGCCCTCACCCGAGCGACGGGTGCCGTCGCCAGTACTGCTCGAGCGCGTGCGCGACGGTGAGGTGGTCGGGATCCTGCTCCAGCTTCCACTCGAGGTACTCCACGATCACCTCGACCTGCGCGCGCGTCAGCGGCGCGAAGCAGCGGCGCGCGCGCTCGCCCATCGTTCCGCCGCCCCAGACTCTGGCGATACGTTCGCCTTCGCTCTGCGAGGTCAGGAAGGTCGTCAGCCGGCCCTCGGGCAGGACCTGCGTGAGGAGGCCGGCGAGGTCGGCCGCGAGGTACGCGGGCAGGTAGAAGCGCAGCGCCTCGTCGGTGAAGAACGCGAGCGCCGTCCCCTGACCTGCGCGGTCGAGGAACGAGGCGTCGAGCGCGCGCCAGTCGGTCCTGCCGCGGAAGTCGGCGCGCAGGGCGTCGGCCTCGTCGCCGGCGGAGGTGGTGAGCGCGTCGTCGCCGGGGTGCGGCACGCGCGCGAAGGCGGCCTGCAGGCGGGTCAGGAGCGGGATCATCGCGCGACGAGGCTTGGCATGCGCGGGGCGGAGGCTCAAGCGGGCAGGCGGGCTTCGGCGGCGGAGGGAGGCTCGGCTGCGTGTTTCACCTCATCACGGCGGCGGGATCGGCCAGGGAGAGCAGGGCGGCGGTGCGGATCGCGGAGGCGCTGGGGTCCCGGCCGGAGGGGAGCACGGGCGAGGTGCAGGACCGGCTGGATCACGTCGTCGCGCGCCGGCATACCTTGACGAGGTCGGCGCGGTGGACGCCGCCGCTGCCGCCGAACTCGCATCGGCTGGCAAGCGGAGAGCAGGCGTTCGACGAGGCTCTCGCGGCGCCGGATGGGTGGGTCAGCGATGTTCGAGGCGCTCCTGCAGAATCTTGTGGCGGTCAGCGAGCGGCAGAGAGCGGACCCGAGAGACACCCGGCGCTCGAGCCCGATCAAGACATCACCAGCGAGTGAACCCGTCTGCCCGGGGGAGGTATCTCCGCAGGGAGCGGCCTGAAGTCCCGACCGCCGTCTCGGCCGAGGTAGCGCCCCTCGTCTCGCTCGAGGTGCGACCTCGCTCCCTCCCCCGACGGCTGGCCTCCCCGGGCTGGTGCGGCCCGCGGTCCCGTCCCATCATCCACCTCGACCGATCCGCCGCACGACGGCGGGCTCGGCCGATCGCCCCGGAGCCCGCGATGCGCCCGTTGAAGCTCGAGGTCCTCGCCGCCGCCATCGCGCTCCCGGTGAGCCACTGGGACCGATCTCTCGCGTGGTACACGCAGACCCTGGGCTGCCGGGTCGGCCGCGTCGATCTCTCGATCGGCGAGGTCGTCGAGCTGCGCTTCGGTCTGCAACGCTTCTCGCTCTGGCTCGACTGGGGTGATCCGCGGATCCCGCGCGCCGATCCGTCCCAGGTGCGGACGACCTCGCTGTGTCTGGTCGTCCCGTCGCTCGCCGCGGCCCGTCGCACGCTGACCGCGCGCGGCGCGAAGCTGCGCCGGTCGCCGACCGGGCTGCTCCTCCTCGATGATCCGGACGGCAACGAGCTCTCCCTCCATGAGGCGCCGCGCGTCCGCCCCACGGTCGGCTCGACCCGCCGGGGTGTTGCACACGTGCTCGAGATGGATCGGTACCGAGCGGCGCTCTCCGCGGCGATGGCGAAGGGAGGGATCGATTGCTTCGAGTCCGTCCGGGCGCTCCGCGACTTCGAGCGAACGCACGGCCTCCGACGGCCGCCCCTGCCGGAGCGTCGAGGCCCGAGCGAGCCCCCGCGCCCCCGCAGGCGCTGACGCCGTCGCAGTCGCCGCCGCCGGCTACTGCGCCGGCGCCCCCGCCCCCGCCGCCCCCAGCAACGCCCCCGCCGGCCCCACCACCGCATACGTCCACGGCACCGCCCCGAGCCGCGCCCAGATCAACGCGCGCCGCTCGCCCTCCCCGGGCAGCAGCACGTACCCCGACGCCGCCTTCGACGCGGCCTTCGTGAGCACCTCTGCGTGCTCGAACGGCGCCGCCTCATACGCGCGGAGCTTGCGCGCCGTCGCGCGCTGGCTGCTGCGAGCGACCGTCTGGCCGAGCTCGTCCACGAGGAAGACCTCGCCCGGCAGGTCGCCCTGATCGAGCAGGTGCTCGATCACCCAGTCGAAGGGCACGTCGATCGCGCCGACGGCGAGCAGCGCGCCGCGCTCGTCCCGAATCGGGACCGAGCAGGTCAGCAGCAGCCCGAGCTGGCTCTCGTCGACGTCGAGCGCGCTCCAGACCGGGCCCCTGGCGGCCACCGCGACGCGGTACCAGGCGCGGCCTCGCGGATCGTAGGCCTCCGGATAGTCACCGGCGCCCGGATAGCCGACGAGGATTCCCTCCGCGGTGGCTGCATACGTCCACACCAGCGGCGCCTCGCCCTCCCGGATGATGCGGTCCTGCGCGGCGACGTCGGCGGGCACGTCGCCGAGGCTGGCCAGG
>CAYHCR010000801.1:0-2644 GCA_964354895.1 uncultured Myxococcales bacterium
CCCGCCAGCTTCGAGCCCACCATCGACTACGTGGTCACGAAGATCCCGCGCTTCGCGTTCGAGAAGTTCCCGCGCGCGGACCCGACGCTCACGACGCAGATGAAGAGCGTCGGCGAGGCGATGAGCTTCGGCCGCACGTTCCGGGAGTCGTTCCAGAAGGCGCTGCGATCGCTCGAGACCGGGCACTACGGGCTCGAGTCGCCGATGGGCCGGCGGCCGGGCGCGCCGTACAGCGACGCCGAGCGCGCGGAGATCCGCGATCGCGTGCGGGCGCCGCGGGAGGAGCGGATCTTCTGGGTGGGCGAGGCGCTGCGCGCGGGGCTCTCCGTCGACGAGATCCACGGGATCTGCGGGATCGATCCGTGGTTCCTGCGGGAGTTGCAGGCGATCGTGGCGGCGGAGGCGGTGATCGCGCGGGAAGGTCTGCCGCGCGGGGCGGCGCTCAAGGCGCGCAAGGCCGAGGGCTTCTCCGATCGCCGGCTCGCGTGGTTGACCGGGTGCGACGAGGCCACCGTCCGTGCGGCGCGGGCGAGCGACGGGCTCTCGCCGGTGATGAAGCGCGTCGACACGTGCGCGGCGGAGTTCGAGGCGAAGACGCCCTACCTGTACTCCACCTGGGAGGACGAGGACGAGGCGCGGCCGACGGAGCGCAGGAAGGTCATGGTGCTCGGCGGCGGGCCCAACCGGATCGGGCAGGGGATCGAGTTCGACTACTGCTGCGTGCACGCGTGCTTCGCGCTGCGCGACGCGGGCTTCGAGACGATCATGGTGAACTGCAACCCGGAGACGGTCTCGACCGACTACGAGACGGCGGATCGCCTCTACTTCGAACCGCTGACGCTCGAGGACGTGCTCGCGATCGCCGAGCGTGAGCGGCCGATCGGCGCGATCGTGCAGTTCGGCGGGCAGACGCCGCTCAAGCTCGCGGGCGCGCTCGAGGCGGCCGGGGTGAAGATCCTCGGCACCTCGCCGGACGCGATCGATCGCGCCGAGGACCGCTCGCGCTTCTCGAAGGTGATCGACGAGCTCGGCTTCCGCCAGCCCGAGAACGCGTCGGCCCGCAGCAAGCCCGAGGCGCTCGCGGCGGCCGCGAAGATCGGCTACCCGGTCATGGTCCGGCCCTCCTACGTGCTCGGCGGCCGGGCGATGGAGATCTGCCACGACGAGGCGCAGCTGCTTCACTATCTGGAGCACGCGGTCCAGGCGTCCGAGCAGCGGCCCGTGCTCGTCGATCGTTACCTGCGGGACGCGCAGGAGGTCGACATCGACGTCGTCTCCGACGGCTCGCGCGTCGTCATCGGCGGCGTGATGGAGCACATCGAGGAGGCCGGCGTGCACTCGGGTGACTCCGCCTGCGCGCTCCCGCCGTACTCGCTGGCGCCGAAGATCATCGCGGAGATCGAGCGGCAGTCGATCGCGATCGCCCGGGCGCTCGGCGTCGTGGGCCTGATGAACGCGCAGTTCGCGGTGCAGGGCGACGACATCTGGATCCTCGAGGTGAACCCGCGCGCCTCGCGCACCGTGCCGTTCGTCGCGAAGGCGACGGGCGTGCCGCTCGCGAAGCTCGCCGCGCTCGCGCAGGTCGGGATCCCGCTGCCGGCAGGACTGCCCGATCGGCCGAGCATGAAGCACACGGCGGTGAAGGAGGCGGTCTTCCCCTTCGTGAAATTTCCCGGCGTGGATCCGGTGCTCGGCCCCGAGATGAAGAGCACGGGCGAAGTGATGGGCATCGACGCCGACTTCCCGCGCGCCTTCTGGAAGAGCCAGATCGCGGCGGGCAACGCGCTGCCGATGAGCGGCGCGGTCTTCCTCTCGGTGCGCGACGCGGACAAGGTGGCGGCGGCGGAGGTCGCTGCGAGGCTCGCGTCGCTCGGCTTCACGATCGTCGCGACCCGCGGCACGGCGACGTTCCTCGAGGGTCGCGGGCTCACGCCCGAGCGCATCCTCAAGGTGCACGAGGGGCGACCACACATCGTCGATCGCATCGTGGATCGGCGGATCGCGCTGGTGATCAACACGACCGAGGGCCAGAAGGCGCTCGCGGACTCGTTCACGCTTCGGCGCAGCGCGCTCAACCTCGGGGTGCCGTACGTGACGACGATCGCGGCGGCGCGGGCGGCGGTCTTCGCGATCGAGGCGGCGAGGACGCGGCCGATGGAGGTCGCGCCGCTGCAGCACTGGCACCCCGGCCTCGTTCAGTAGCGCAGGCGCAGCGCGACGTTGGTGATCCAGCGATCCTCGGTCGGGAACGGGCCGATCTCGAGCGTCGCTTCGACATCCTGGCGGCCAAGATCCGCTGGGAGCGCAACGATTGGCAGAACCGCCGCTAAGCGGTCCGGCCTGACCTGACGACGACGGCGCGGTCCTCGGACCGCGCCGTTTTCGTATGCGCGCTCCCGGGGCCCAGCGTTCACCAAGATGAACCAAGCTGAACGGCAGTTTCAGGTTCGGGTCAGGCGACAGGTGGTTGAATGCTCCCCATAGGCCGCTGCCCCGGCGGCCCGGAACGAAGGAGCATTGTGATGAAAAAGTTGATCGCCTCCGTGCTCGCGGTTTCGGCCATCGCCGTCGCCGCGCCCGCCAGCGCCCAGGCCTACTACGGCGGCGGCTACCTGTACGCCACGCCGGACCGTCAGGAGCCTTG
>CAYHCR010000802.1:0-2635 GCA_964354895.1 uncultured Myxococcales bacterium
CCAGGGCGCGGATGCGACGCCGCGCCTCCTGCCCATCCATCTCCGGCATCAGGATGTCGAGGCAGATCAGCTCGTACGGCACGCCGGCGCGCAGCGCGGCCTCGACCGCCGCCACCGCCTCTGCGCCGTTCACCGCGGTCTGCACCCGCCCGTGGCCCCGCAGCAGCGCCTCGAGCAGCAGGCGGCTCATGGCGTCGTCCTCTGCGATCAGCGTTCGCATCCAGCGACTCCTTGCCGCCCGGGGCGGCCCCTCAGAGATCGTGTGTCTCCAGACAGGTCGGGCAGATGCTGTGCGTGAAGAGCGCCGAGCTGTGGCGCTCGATGTAGTGATCGACCCGGCGCCACTCGCCCTGCTCGTCCCGGATCTGCTTGCAGTAGGAGCAGATCGGCAGCATGCCCTCGAGCTGGCGGATCCGGCCGGCCGCGGCCTCCAGCGCGGCGATCCGCTCGCCGAGCGTCGCCTGCAGCTCCAGCACGCGCACCCCGACGCCGAGGCGCGCGCGCAGCTCACCGGCGTCGAACGGCTTGCGGAGGAAGTCGTCCGCGCCGGCCTCGAGCGCCGTCACGAGATCGCCCGTCTCGCTCTTCGTCGTCAGCATCACCAGCCACGGCGGGAGCGCGGCGTGCAGCGCGCGGACCTTCCGCACGAGCTCCACGCCGTCGAGGAGGGGCATCATCCAGTCGAGGATCGCGAGCCGCGGCGCCTCGGGCGCGCGCAGCACCTCCCAGGCCGCGCCGCCGTCCTTCGTCACGACGACCTCGTGGCCGAGCCGCTCGAGCACCGCGGCGAGCGCGATGCGGCTCGTGAGGTCGTCCTCGGCGATCAGGATCTTCACGCGTCCCGCCTCTCTTCCGTTCCGGCCTGTCCGGCCCCGACCAGCGCCGCCCGCAGCGGCTCCCACCCGACGAGGATGGACGCGACGAGCGCGTCGACCCGGTCGCCTTCCGCCCCGCGCGCGGCCACCTCCAGCGCGGCCGCCTGCGCCGCGAGCGCCTCGCCGCCGATCGCGCGGCAGGCGCCGTGGATCGAGTGGGCCCGCTGCTCGAGGCCCCGGAAGTCCTGCGCCTCGAGCCGCCCGCGCAGCTGATCGAGCTGGTCCGGGAGATCTCCGAGGAACGCCTCCACGACCCGCGCCGCGAGCACCTCGTCGCCCATCAGTCGGGCGAGCATGCCCGCGCGATCGTGCAGCAGCGCGGGTGCCTCGTCGACCGTCGCCGGGCTCGGCGCCGCAGCGGGCGGGAGCTCGTGCGCGGCGGGCGCGGCCGGCAGCCAGCGGCGCAGCGCATCGGCGAGCGCGTCCAGCGAGATCGGCTTCGTCAGCGCGTCGTTCATCCCCGCGAGCAGGAAGCGATCCCGATCGCTGCGGAGCGCGTGGGCGGTGAGCGCGAGGATCACGATCTCCGGGTCGGGCGCCTGCGTCGTCCCGCTGCGGATCCGCGCCGTCGCCTCGAGCCCGTCGAGCTCCGGCATCTGCACGTCCATCAGCACCAGGTCGTAGGGCAGGGTCTCGAGCGCGCGGATCGCCTCGGCGCCGTTCGCGACCGCGTCTGCGCGCAGCCCGAGCCGGCGCAGCAGCCCGAGGCCCACCTGCTGGTTCACGACGTTGTCCTCGGCCAGCAGGATCCGGTACGGCCCGGTCCACGCGCCGAGCTGCTCGGGCCCGCCCCTGACCGCGGCCTCTTCGGCCACGAAGCCGGTGCCGGCCTGCGCCGCGGCGATCGCGGCGAGGAGCTGCGACGGCCGGACGGGCTTGGAGAGCTGGATGGGCCCGCCGATCCGCAGCAGTCGCGGGCCGTCGAACGCGTGGCCGATCGGCGCGAGCAGGATCGCGCGGACCGCCCGCAGCTGGGGATCGGCGTGGAGGAGGCCGACGAGCTCGGGGCCGTCGACGTCGGGGAGCCGGACGTCGATGACGGCGACGTCGAAGCGGGCGCCGGCGGTGACCGCCTCGCGCAGCGCGTGCAGCGCCGACCCCGCGTCGCCGCAGCCCTGCGCGCGCGCGCCGCTCGCCCCGAGGAGCGAGAGCAGCACCTCCCGGCTCGTCGCGTTCTGGTCGACGACGAGGACGCGCGGTCCCACGCGCGTCGCCGGCGGGACCTCGTCCAGGGTCGCCGGCGTCTGGCGCCGCAGCCGCGTCGTGAACCAGAACTCCGAGCCGCGTCCGGCCGCGCTCTGCAGACCGATCGTGCCGCCCATGCGCTCGACGAGCTGCCTGCTGATGGCGAGGCCGAGGCCCGTGCCGCCGTAGCGGCGGGTCGTGGAGGCGTCGGCCTGCACGAATTTCTGGAAGAGCGCGGGCTGTACGGAGGACGGGACGCCGATCCCGGTGTCGCGCACGGAGAAGCGGACGAGGACCTCGTCGGCGCGCGCCTCTTCGACCCGCACCCGAACGACGACCTCGCCGCTCGCCGTGAATTTGATCGCGTTCGTCGAGAGGTTCAGCAGCACCTGCCGCAGCCGACCCGGATCTCCACGCAGCCTGGTCGGCGTCCCGGGCGCCACCGCGCAGATCAGCTCGAGCCCCTTCTCCTGCGCGCGGAACGCGATCGAGTCGGCGAACTCCTCGAGCAGCGCCTGCAGATCGAAGTCGAGCTCCTCGAGCTCGAGCCGGCCGGCCTCGATCTTCGAGAGATC
>CAYHCR010000803.1:0-2635 GCA_964354895.1 uncultured Myxococcales bacterium
AGCCAGAACGCGCCGAGCAGCAGCAGCGCGCCGCCGGCGATGAGGAGGGGGAGCTGCCAGGCGGGGGCCTTGCGCGGGGAGAGCAGGTCCTCGTCGAACGGCACTCAGCGCTCCGCGGCGATCGGGTAGCTCCCGGCGGGCGCGGGGCCGGCGTCGAGGCCGAGCACGCGCACGTTGCCGGTCAGCTTGCCGCGCGAGATCCGCACGCTGAGCTGGCTGCCCGGCGCCGCGCCGTCCGCCGGCTTCACCTCGAAGGTGTCGCCGTCGATCTCGACCATCGCCGACGTGTGCTGGTGCGTCCCTTCGGCGTTCGTGTGGTCGTACTGCGTCGTCGAGACGACCGGCGCCGTCACGCGCTCCGTGGTCCCGCTCTCCTCGAGCTGACGCAGCGCCATCACGCCGAAGCCGATGGCCGGGATCGCGAGCACCCAGGCGAGCGCCTTGCGGTTGCTCAGTTTCTTGCCGCGCCAGAGCTCTTCGTTCGGCGCGGGACCCTGCTTCTTACGCTTTTTGGAGACGGGCACCGCGGCGTTCTACCAGAGCCCACGGCGGGTGGGGGGCCTTGCCCACAGGCGCCGGGTCGGGCATCGGTGGCGCATGCGCTCTCTCCTCCCGCGCCTGCTGCTGGCGCTCACGCTGCTCTGCCCGCTGCCCGCCTTCGCCGACGACGTGAGCGTCGCGCTGGAGAGCAAGCCGGCCCCCTCGACCGCGCCGCCGAAGCTCGCGCTCTTCGCCTCCCGCGCGGTGAAGAAGGCGACGCTGACGCTCACGCGAGACGACGGGACCGCCACCACGGTCCACTCGGGCGCGATCCGCGCGGGCGGCAAGCACCTCTTCCCGCTCGACGCGCCGCCCGGTCGCTGGACGTTCAAAGGCTCGCTCGACGTCCGGTTTGCAGACGGGGGCGAGGGCTCCATGCCGCTCGACTTCGAGGCGGCCACCTACAAGCCGCTCGCGCTCGACTCGGGCGAGAAGGACTTCCGGTCGGAGCAGGGCGCGTGCGACGTGCGCCTCTCGTCGGCCGCCGATCGCTGCGAGTGGACGGTCTGGTACGAGGGGCAGGAGCCGCGCCGTGGCACGACGAAGTTCGACGGCGCGAAGGCAGGCGCAACCCTGACCGTCACCTGGCCCGTGCTCGATCCGAAGGACGTGCTGCTCAAGGTCCTGCTCACCTGCCACGACACCGGCGGCTCGTACATCTCCGTCGAGCACAGCCCGTGGAAGCTCTCCATCCCGCACGAGGACGTCGTCTTCGCGACAGGCCAGAGCGACGTGACGAAGGAGGAGGAGGGCAAGCTCGATCGCGCGGTCGCCGAGGTCGACGCCGCCGTGAAGCGCTACGGGACGATCGTGAAGATCCACCTCTGGGTCGCCGGACACACCGACACCGTCGGCGATCCCGGCAGCAACCGCGCCCTCTCGCTCTCTCGCGCGCGCAGCATCGCAGCCGCGCTCCGCAAGAAAGGTCTGCGGGTGCCGATCTCGTACACCGGGCTCGGCGAGGACGCGCCGCTCGTGCCGACCGCGGACGAGACCGACGAGCCGAAGAACCGCCGCGCCGAATACACGCTCGCGCGCGACGCGCCGCTCCGGGGCGTCAGCTGGCAGGCGCTGTAGGCGCCTTCGCCCGACGCAGCCTCGGCGCGGCGAGCCCGAGCAGCACCGCGAGCAGCCCGAGCCAGCCGGGCCAGTCGCCGAGCAGGCCGTAGATCGTCGGACCGTCGGTCACCATCGGCACGTCCGCGACCAGCGTCTCGGCCTGCTCGAACGCGCTCTTCTGCACGATGCGCCCGCTCGAGTCGACGAACGCAGAGATGCCCGTCGCGGTGCTGCGCACGAGCCAGCGGCGGTGCTCGATCGAGCGGAAGATCGCGAGCGCCAGGTGGATCGGCGGCTCATGCGGCCCGTACCAGGAGTCGTTCGTGACGTTCACCATCGCGTGGGGTCGCGTGCCAGCGGCGTCGAGCGGGATCATCAGCGTGCGGATGAACGAGGGAAGAATGTCCTCGTAGCAGATGTCGGTCGAGAGCCGGTACGGCCCGACCGGCAGCGGCTGCACGGAGACGCCGCGCTCGAACCGGCCCGTGTAGGGCAGCAGATCGTAGATGCCCGGGAAGAGCTGATCGCCCGGCACGTACTCCCCGAAGGCGAGCAGGATCGTCTTGTCGTAGCGCGCGACGATCTCGCCGCCCGGCGCGAGCGCGAAGGCCGTGTTCCAGATCCGGCGCCGCTGGTTGAAGCGATCGGTGAAGAGGCCGCCGACGATCATCGGCACCTTCACCTCGGCCGCGACCTCGCCGGTCAGGTTCGATCTCTTCGCGCCGACGGTCTTGTTGAGGCCGCTCTCCGGCCAGACGACGAGGCCGATGCCCTCCTGCGCCATCGCCGCGTCGGTCATCTCGCGGTAGCGGCGGATCCCCTCCTGCGCGTGCTTGTGCTTGTCGCCCGCGCCGACGTTCGCCTGGACGATCGCGGTCCGCAGCTTGGGCGCCGCGGCGTCGCGCGCGTCGAACAGCGGGACGCGGAGCGCGCCCCAGCCGAGGGTGAAAATGGTCAGCGCAGCTGCCGCGCCGAGCAGCGCCACGCCCGGCCTGCGCCGCCCGCGCCGGGAGACCACGAGCTCCGCGACGGCTGC
>CAYHCR010000804.1:0-2628 GCA_964354895.1 uncultured Myxococcales bacterium
CCGAAGAGCTCGTCGTCGCGGCGCTCCTCGAAGGCGACCCGCCAGAGATCCCGCTGCGACCAGTGCGGCGACAGATCGCGCCAGTGGACCCAGCCGAGCCAGAGCGAAAAGAGCGTCGCGGCGCAGGCGAGCAGCGCCACGGCGGCGCGGCGCCGGCGGGCGATCCAGGCCGCGGTCAGCCCGCCGGCGAGCGCGGCGAGCAGCAGCGGCAGGACGGCGCGAGGGCCGAGGCCGATCGTCGCGACCCGGCCGAAGAGCGACAGCTGCGTGAGCCGCCCCGCCTCGGCGAGCGCCTCCTCGGGCCAGGGTCGGTCGTAGCGGTAGACGAAGAGGTGCACGAGCCGCATCGGTTCCTGCACCAGATCGAGCCCCACGACGAGCAACCCCACGAGCCCCGCGAGCGGCAGCAACGGCGAGGGGGCCTCCGCCTCGTCGAGCCGCTCGTCGAGCCAGAGCGCGGCGAGCAGCGCCAGCGGCGGCACGAGCGGCAGCACGTAGTGGTGGAATTTGGTGGCCGACGTGGCGAAGAGCACGAACGAGACGAGCGCCCACACGGCGAGCAGCGCGACGGTCCGGTCGCGCGGCGCTTCGCTCCGCAGCCGCGCCGCGAGCCGGCCGGCGACGCCCGGCAGCGCGACGATCCACGGAAAGAGCGCGTAGCCCGCCTGCTCGACGAAGTAGACGAACGACCCGCCGGGCGTCGTGGAGTGCACGCCGCCCGTCAGCCGGCGCAGGTGGTCGTGGAGGAAGAAGCGCTCGACGAAGGTGCGCGACTCGTCATCGACGCCGGGGAAGAGCGCCATCACGACGTACCAGGGCGCGGCGATCGCGAGCACGAGCGCGATCCCCTGCGGAAGTTTCGCGCGAAGGAGCAGCCCGGGCCGGCCGAGGACGCCGAGCGTCACGAGGCCGATCGCCGCCGGCAACGCGACGCCGAGCAGGCCCTTGGCGAGCGTCGCGAGGCCCGCGGCGGCCCACGCGCCGTAGAGCCACAGCTCGCGATCGCGCCGCGTGCGCTCGTCGTCGCCGAAGAGCCCGACCGCGAAGGGGAGCAGCGTGCAGGTGAGCAGGGCGACGAAGGGGAGATCGGGGACGGCCTGCCGGGAGAGCAGCACCCAGAGCGGCGAGGTCGTCAGCGCGAGGGTGCCGAGCGCGGCGGGCCTGCGCCCCCAG
Organism: uncultured Myxococcales bacterium; assembly: GCA_964354895.1. Classification (GTDB taxonomy): domain Bacteria; phylum Myxococcota; class Myxococcia; order Myxococcales; family Vulgatibacteraceae; genus CAYHCR01. Next base: position 1,174 of record CAYHCR010000804.1, read on the forward strand.
AGCCGGCGCAGCGCCGCAAAGGTGACCACGGAGGCGAGCGTCGAGAGCCCCGCGACCGGGAGCCGCACGGCCCACTCCGTCAGCGCCGGCATCGGCCCCGCCGGAGCGCCCCCCCCGGTCGCGCCCAGGCCGAGCGCGGAGAGCCAGAGCGGGAGGATCGGCTTGGAGAAGAACCAGGCGAGCTCGTACCAGGGGTGGAGCGGATCGCCCCGGACCAGCAGCCCGCGCGCGACCTCGGCGTAGTGCGGCTCCCACGGATCCCAGAGGCCGGGCGCGCCGAGCCACGGGAGATGGACGAGGAGCGCGCCGAGCACGACGAGCGGGAGATCCCACCGTTCGGGAGGCGGAGCGAGCCGGCGCAGGGGCACGGCCGTTCGCTAGCACGGCGCCGCGTCGGCCGCGACGCCCGCCGACGTTCTATGCTGTCCGGAATGCGCGCGGTCGCGACCCTCCTCCTGCTCCTCGTGGCCGCCGCGCCCGCCCGCGCCGCGCCCGCGACCGCGTCGCGACTGCCCCTGCTCGAGCGCGCGATCGAGCTGCTCGAGGAGCAGGCCGATCCGCGCAGCGTCGTCGCGCCCCGGCTCGTCCGCGGCGCGCTCGAGGGGCTCGCGGGCGTGGAGCCGCGCGTCGGGGTGAACGAGCTCGGCGAGGCCGGCAAGGCGCGGCTCGTCGTGACGGTGGGCGACGCGTCGATCTCGATCGAGCACCTGCGGTGTCGAACCCCCCGTGACGTCGGGACGACGCTCGTGCGCGCCTTCGAGGCGCTCGGCCCGCTCGGAGTCTCGACCGCGACGCACGAGCCCGCGATCGTCGCCGGGCTGCTGCGCGCGCACGATCCCCACTCCGAGCTGCTCGCCCCGGAGGAGGCCGCGCGGATGCGCCAGGGGCGCGACACCGGCGGGCTCGGCGTCGTGCTCGCGCAGCACGACGGCCGGCCGACGATCCGCGACGTCCTGCCCGGCTCCGCCGCCGCGAAGGCCGGGCTCCTCCCCGGCGACGAGCCCCCCGCGATCGCCGGCGCCGAGACCGCGGGGCTCGACGCCGGCGCTGCTGGCGCAAGGCTGCTCGGCCCGCCGGGCGCCGCGGTCGCGCTCGTGCTGCGTCGGGAGGGAGGGCTCCTCCCCCTCACGCTCGTCCGGACCACGCTGCGGCGGCCGAGCCTCGAGGCGCGCGTCGAGGGCCGGGTCGGGATCCTGCGGCTGCGCGAGTTCGGGGGGCGGGCGGCGGCCGACGTCGCGGCGGCGCTCGAGTCGCTGCAGGCGCAGGGCGCGCTCGAGGGGCTCGTGCTCGATCTGCGGGGCAACCCCGGCGGGCTCGTCGAGCAGGCCGTGCAGCTCGCGGATCTCTTCCTCGACGCCGGGCTCGTCGTCGAGACCGTCGGCGCGCGGACCCGCGAGGTCCGCATGGCGCAGGCGGGCGTGAAGTTTGGCGGGCCGCTCGTCGTGCTCGTCGATG
>CAYHCR010000805.1:0-2626 GCA_964354895.1 uncultured Myxococcales bacterium
CGCTCCAGGATGCCGTAGTAGTCGTTGCGCTCGTGCCGGAGCTGCGCCGACATGCTGTAGAAGCGCTGCGCGCTGTTCTCCGAGCGCGCGAGCTGCCAATCGGAGATCGCGCGCGCGATACGCCCATTGCCATCGTCGAACGGGTGGAGGGTCACGAACCAGAGGTGCGCGAGCGCCGCCTTGAGCACCGCGTCCGTGCGGTCGGGCGCATTCGCCCACGCCAGGAAACGCACCATCTCGCCCGGCAGCAGCGGCGCCGCGGGCGCCTCGTAGTGGACCTTCTCCTTGCCCACCGGACCGGACACCACCTGCATCGGCCCGCTGGCGTCGTCGCGCCAGCCCCCGACGATGATCCGGCGCAGCCCGCTGCGCCCTGTCGGGAACAGCGCGGCGTGCCAGCCGAACAGGCGCTCGTCGGTCAGCGGTGCTGCAAAGTTCTGCGTGGCATCGAGCATCGTCTCGACCACGCCTTCGACGTCGCGGTCGGCGGGCTCCGTCCCGCCGGCGTCGAGGCCGAGGCGTCGGGCGACGGACGAGCGCACCTGATCCGGATCGAGCTTCTCCCCCTCGAGCTCGCTGGACTTCACGACGTCCAGGGTCAGGGTCTCCACTTCGGCCTCCTTCTGCAGAGCAAAGCCGAGCCCCTCCATTCGGCCGAGCAGACGGCCCTGCCGGTGGCGGAGCTCGCTGAGCCGGGCGGCCAGGGCCTCCTGGTCCCAGCGAAAGTCCGGCCAGTCCGGACGCTGATGGACGAAACGGTCCATTCGACGCACCTCGTGCGTTGATTGTGCGGCTGATTCGACGCAGGGGCAAGCCGAATCTACGCAGGGTGTGCGTAGAACAGAGGCCGCAATCGACGCTTCCGTGGGTCGACGCCCGCCCGAAACTGCGCAGAACCATCGCTGACCTCTCGATCCCCGCCGACCCCTCCGCGACACCGAGCGTCGGCTCGTGTCCCCCGATGTCAGAGCACTCCGGTACGGTGTGGGTGTTCATCCCACCTGGACCTACCAGTGGTCCGGGCGCCTCCGGGCCGGCTCGGCCTTGGGCGAGACCGCCACCGGCGGAGTGAGGAGCGCGCGTGTCGGACCTGCTCTGTCTGCTCTCTCTGGGCGTCTGCTTCGCCTGGGTCCTCTGGCCGAACTCGGTGAAGCCGGGCGCCGCGGCCGGCGAGGAGGGGCGGTTCGTCGATCGGGAGGCCGACGACGAGCCCTCACGCGCGGGGCTGCGCGCCACCGCCCATCACGAGGCCGCGCACTTCGTCGCGCTCTGGCACCTCTCGCCCGGGCACCTCGGCGACTGCCTGACCATCGTGCGGACGCAGAACTTCCTCGGGCGTATGCTGCACACCTTGCCGAGGCCCCGCGACGACGCCTCGGCAGCGGACGTCGAGCCGCTGATCGCGTTCGCCACGATGTCGCTCGCGGGCAGGTGGGGCGAGATCCTCTCCGGCGTCGCACAACTGCACACGTTCCCGGGCGCGAGGCCCGACCGGGCGCAGGCGAGGCGCGCCGCCGAGCGCCTGCTCGAGCTGGGCTGGCGCCCCCGCAGCTTCACGACCGTGGAGCGGGGGGGACCGCCCCTCGACCAGCTGATGGGGAACCTCGAGGCCCGCGCGATGATCGTGGTCGGCGTGCACTGGGGCGCGATCGAAGCGGTCGCGGAGGCGCTGCTCGACAAGGGGACGCTCGACCGCGAGGAGGCGCTCGAAGCGGTGCGCCGCGGGCAGCTCGTACCGAAGGACGAGCAGCACGCGCGCATGGTCGCCGGCCATCGGCGCTCCCGCGAGGCCGACGACGCGCTCGAGGTCGCGGCGAACCGGTCGGCGCCCGACCGCGGAACCCCCGACGCGACGAGCTGACCCCTGACCGAGGCGTCCGGACCGTGGACTCGCGGCTCGGGGCGACCTCCGAGGAGGACCAACATGGCGGCAGCCCCCGGAGACGAGGCGTTCGCGGCGTCGGAGAGCGGGCCGGTGAGGACGGTGCGGGCAGCAGCGCAGGCGGCCCGGGCGCGACTGCGGGAGGCGCGCGAGGCGAAGCGGCGCGCGCTGGAGGCGGCCCGCGGCGCGGTGGGGAGCCCGTTCGCGGAGGCGGCCCGGGCTCGGACGGCGCGCGAGTACGCCGAGTCGTGGCGACGCGCGGCGGGCGCCCTGCTCTCGCTGCGCGCGGCCCTGCTCGCGGCGCGGGTCGCACGCACGATCGAGGCGCGGGCGAGCGGCGCGGCGGACCTGGCGCGGCTCGAAGCGCGACGGAGGTCGGCCGACGATCGCTACTGCGCGACGGTCCGCTCGGCCGCCGAGCCGCCGCCGGACCCAGCGAGGCCGCTGCGGCTGGTCCGGCCGGTGCCGACCGACCCTGCGCTGCTGCCCGCGTACTTCGCGCCGACCTCGAAGGTCGCGCGCCGGGCCGAGCGCTGGCTGCGGCTTGGCTTCCAGGACCAATTCGAGTGGCGGGAGCGCCTGCGGCCCTCGGCGTGGCGGGCGCCGCCGGCATCGCTGCCGCGCCGGAGACCGACGGCGCCGCCGCTGGTCGTGAGGGAGCCGACGGACCCGGAGGTGCGGCGGCTGATCGCGCTGCACGAGGCCCACGAGCGCGAGGACCTCGCGGAGGGAGAGGCGGAGGCC
>CAYHCR010000806.1:0-2622 GCA_964354895.1 uncultured Myxococcales bacterium
GTTCGGGGGGCTCGTCGGGGGCGTCGCGCTGTATCACGCGGCCTGCGCGACGCCGCTCATCCGCGCGCCGGTGCTCTTCGGCTTGTCCGGCCTCGCCGCGCTCGTCGGCCTCGCCTGGGCGCTCGACGGGCTCTTCACGCCGCGCGCGATCTTCCTGCAGCTCGGCGCGATGGTCGGCACGATCATGTCGAGCAACGTGCTCTTCCGGATCATCCCGGCGCAGCGCGAGATGCTCGCCGCGACGCGGGAGGGACGGCCGGTCGACACGAGCTTCGGCGCGCGCGCCAAGGAGCGCCGCACCCACAATCATTATCTGACCTTCCCCGTGCTCTTCGTGATGCTGTCCAACCACCTGCCGGCCTTCTACGGCCACGCGCAGGCGCCGCTCGTGCTCGGCCTCGTCGCGATCTTCCTCGTCGGCGTGAAGCACGTGATGAACCAGCGGGCGCGGACACACCCGATACACCTCGTCACGACGGTGGCGGCGCTGCTCGCGGTGATCGCGCTGACGCGTCCTGCGCCGCAGTCCTTCGCGGGCGTCGCCGGCGCGGACGGGCCGAAGGTCTCCTTCGCGACGGTGCGGCAGATCGTCGACGCGCGGTGCGTGACGTGCCACGCGGCGACGCCCGTGAACCCGTCGTTCCTCGCGCCGCCCGCCGGCGTCAGCCTCGAGTCGGACGCACAGCTGGCCGCCCTCGCGCCGCGCGTCCTGGTGCGCGCCGTCCAGACGAAGACGATGCCGCTCGGGAACCTCACCGGGATCACGGAGCAGGAGCGCGGCTGGCTCGGGGCCTGGATCGCGCAGGGCGCAGACGTGCACGCGCCCGGGCCCTCGCTGCTCGCGGCCGCGCCGATCGCCGCCCCGCCCCCCCCTCCGACCGATCCGGGCGCGCTCTTCCTGCAACGCTGCGCGCCGTGCCATGGAGCGGCGGGCCGCGGAGACGGGCCGGCGGCGGTGGCGCTCACGCCGAAGCCCCGGGATCTCACGGATCCCGCCTTCCACGCGGCGCGCACGGACGAGGCGCTGCGGCGGGTGATCCTCGAGGGTGGCGCGGCGGTCGGCCTCGCGCCGATCATGCCGCCGAACCCGGATCTGGCGGCGCAGCCGGCGCTGCTCGACGGCCTGGTGGCATACTTGCGGAACTTACGCACGGACGGAGCGGGGCGATGAGCGAGCGCTGGTTTCGCGGGCGGCGGGTGCTCGTCGGCGACGTGCCCGCGCCGGCCGCGCTGCGGGTCGTGGGCGAGCAGATCACCGCGGTCCTCGCCTATGACGCCGTGCCGCCGGGCGCCGAGGTGATCGACGCCGGCGAGCGGCTGCTCACGCCCGGCGTCGTCGACACGCACGTGCACCTCAACGAGCCGGGCCGCACCGAGTGGGAGGGCTTCACGACGGCGACGCGGGCAGCGGCGGCGGGCGGGATCACGACGGTGGTCGACATGCCGCTCAACTGCATCCCCGCGACGACGACGCGGCGTGCGGCCGAGGTCAAACGCGAGGCGGCCGACGGCCAGCTGCAGATCGACGTCGCCTTCTGGGGCGGCGTGATCCCCGGCAACGCGGGCGACCTCGCGGAGCTCGCCGCGTTCGGCGTGCCGGGCGCCAAGTGTTTCCTCTGTCCTTCGGGCGTGGATGAATTTCCGAACGTGACCCGCGCGGATCTGGAGCTCGCGCTGCCGGTGCTGCGCGATCACGGGCGCACGCTCCTGGTCCACGCAGAGCTGCCCGGGCCGCTCGAGGCCGCCGAAGCGGGGCTCGCGGGGCTCGACGCCCGCGCGTACGAGACCTATCTGCGCTCGCGGCCGCCCTCGGCGGAGGACGAGGCGGTCGCGCTCGTGATCGAGCTGGCGCGCCGGTTCCAGGCGCCCGCCCACATCGTCCACCTCTCGAGCGCGTCCGCGTTGCCGATGATCGCGCGGGCGCAGGACGAGGGCGTGCCGATCACCGCAGAGACCTGCCTGCATTATCTGACGTTCACCGCCGAGGAGATCGCCGCGGGCGCCACGCACTTCAAGTGCGCCCCGCCGATCCGGGGCCGCGAGAACCGCGAGCGGCTCTGGCGCGGCCTGCGGGAGGGCGTGCTCTCGATGGTGGTCTCGGATCACTCCCCCTGCACGCCGGCGCTCAAGCGCCCTGACACGGGCGACTTCCTCGGCGCGTGGGGCGGCATCGCCGGGCTGCAGCTCGGGCTCTCGGGGCTGCACACCGAGGCGTCGCGCCGCGGGATCCCGCTGCGCACGATGGGCGACTGGAACACGCGTCGCACCGCCGCGCTCGCGGGGCTCGGCGCGCGCAAGGGGCGGCTCGCCGCCGGCTTCGACGCGGACCTCGTGATCTGGGACGACCGGCAGCGCTTCACCGTCGAGCCCGCGGGGATCCTGCATCGCCACGGGCTGACGCCGTACGCCGGCCGCGCCCACGACGGCGTCGTCCACCAGACCTGGCTGCGCGGCGCGCTCGTCTTCGACGCCGCCGGCGCCCCCGTCGCGCGCGCCCCCGGGCGCGTGCTCACCGTCCATCCCTGACGAGAACGCACACATGTCCAGCCCCGCCGTCCCTGCCGTCTTCCGCCACCTCGTGAACCTCGCCGCCGACGCGACCGGGACCTTCGTGGTCGCAGC
>CAYHCR010000807.1:0-2619 GCA_964354895.1 uncultured Myxococcales bacterium
CAGCGCGGAAGGGGATGCGTGCGCCGGCCGTGCGGCATCGACCGGCCGCGCGAGCAGGAGCGAGAGCTCGGCGACGCCCACGCGCTGCGCGATCGCGGCGCCGAGCAGCAGCGAGGCGCCGATCGAGGGACCGTCGCCCTGAAGCTGCACGAGCTCCGCAGCCAACGAGAGGGCCTGCGCGACCGGGATCGCGCCCGTCACCGTCGCGCTGGTCGCTGTCGCGGCGGGCGTCGCGACGTCGGGGATCGGCTCAGGCGCCAGCGTCGCATCGGCAGCGAGCGTCAGCGCGGGGCGTTCGTCGGCCATGACCGCGTCGCGCCCGACCGCCTCGTCGAGTGTCGCCGCTCCCGCGGTGAGCGGCGCGATCAGGAGCAGGGCGCCCAAAGAAGAGAGGAGGCGGCTGGCGATGGGCGTTCGCATGACGGCTCCGGCAGAGGGGACCCGCTCCTCTATTGCAGCCGGCGGGCCGGCCCGTGCGTCCACCAAGTGCACGAAATCTCTCGGGTGGGAGCGCGACCCACGTCGGCACAGACGCGGTGCGCGTTGACCGGGGGAGCCGCGCCGACCCGTCGCGTGCGCCCATCGCAAGCTGGGGCGCGCCTGCTACCATTCCGTACGTGATCCCCTCCCTGCGCTCCGCCTTCAACGCCGCGTTCACGCCGGCGTCTCACGAGGCCTTCCTCGCCGGTCTCGACGCCCGCTGCGGGCCCCTCCCGTTCCGGCTGGCCGAATCGCCGCTCTTCCTGCCCAGGGACGCGCACGAGAAGCTCTTCCGGATCGCCGGAGAGCTGATCGCGCAGGCCGCGGCGGTCGCGCCTTCCCTCCCCGAGGACGTCGTCCCTGCCTCCTGGCGTGTGCCGGGGCGCGACGACGCGCCGTGCTTCGCGCTCGTGGACCTGGCGATCGTGCGCGATCCCGACGGCTCGATCGGCGGCCGCCTCGTCGAGCTGCAGGGCTTCCCTTCGCTCGCGGCCTTCACGCTGGTGCAGCTGCAGGCGCTGCGCGAGCAGCTCGGCCGGATCCCGGGCGTGGGTCCGCGCTTCACGTCGCTCGCGCCCGGCCTCTCGTGGGACGACGCGCTGCGGATCACGCGCGAGGCGCTGCTCGGCGACGAGCCGCCCGAGGCGACGATCCTGCTGGAGATCGAGCCCGACAAGCAGAAGACGGTCTGCGACTTCCATGCGCACCGCGAGCTGCTCGGGATCGACACGGTCTGCGTGACCGCGATCCAGCGCGAGGGGCGGCGCCTCTTCCGGATCAAGGACGGCCGCCGCGTGCAGGTCCGCCGGATCTACAACCGCGTCGTCTTCGACGAGCTCGATCGCAAGCGGCCGCCGATGGCCTTCTCATTCTCCGACGAGCTCGACGTGACGTGGGTGCCCCACCCCGACTGGCAGTGGCTCTGGTCGAAGCTCACGTTGCCCCGCCTGAAGCACCCGTCGGTGCCCGAGGCGCACTTCCTGTCGGACCTGCGCGAGCCCCCTGCCGATCTCTCGGACTGGGTGCTCAAGCCGCTGTTCAGCTTTGCCGGCGCGGGCGTCAAGCTCGGGCCGACCGCCGCTGATCTCGAGGCGGTCCCGGTCCACGAGCGCCGCACCTGGCTGCTGCAGCGCCGCATCACGTATGCGCGGGAGATGGTCACGCCGCGCGGCGAAGGGATCGCGGCCGAGGTCCGCTTCCTCTGTCTCCGGCCGAAGGGCGCGCCGCTGCCCATCCCGATCGGCAACCTCGTGCGGCTCTCCCGCGGCCAGATGCTCGGCGTCGACCAGAACCGGGACATGGACTGGGTCGGCGCGTCGCTCGCGCTCTTTCCCGACGGGTGACGCGTCGCCCGCGGCCGCCACCGCGGGCCTCAGCGCTGCGCAGCCGGGAATCGTGGTATCCCGCCGCGCATGTCGAGCGCACCCCTCCGCCTCCACGTCGTCGGCGCCGCCTCGGCGGCCGCGGACGAGCTCTGCCGCGTCCTCGAGTCGACGGCCGGCCTCTTCGACGCCGCCGGCAGTCACTTCTCGGACGTCGACTGCGAGGGCGAGAAGCTCGAGGTCGGCGGCGACGAGCGCTGGCTGGCCGTCGTCGATCCCGCAAAGATGCCCGCGGTCGACGTCGTGGTGCTGCTGCCCGGCGAGGCCGCGAACCGTGCCCACCCGGCCGCCCGCGCCTCGGCGAGGCTCGTCATCGACGCCGCCGGCCTCTCGTTCGGCGCCGCCGAGATCCCGCTCGTGCTCCCCGGCGTGAACGAGGACGAGCTCGACCACGCGCCAGCCTCCCGCACGCTCTCGGTGCCGGCGGCCGAGACCGCGCTGCTCGCCCCGGCGCTGCTCGCGCTCGAGGCCGCCGTCGGCCTGCAGTCCGTCACGATCACCAGCCTCGTGCCCGCCTCCTTCGCGGGGCTGCCGGGCATCGAGCAGCTCTCGCAGGAGACGCGCGCCCTGCTCTCCGGCCGCGAGCTGCAGGCGCGACGCTTCCCGCACCGCCTCGCCTTCAACGCGATCCCGCAGGTCGGTGCGGTCGGCCCGACCGGGGAGACGACGACCGAGGCCCGGCTCGCCCGCGAGCTCGCGCGCCTGCTCGGGCGCGCTGTGTCGGTCGAGGTCACCGCGGTGCTCGTGCCGGTCTTCT
>CAYHCR010000808.1:0-2616 GCA_964354895.1 uncultured Myxococcales bacterium
GTGGGGCGGCGCCCCTCCCGGCGTACTTCGCGCAGGAGCGTGCGGCGACCCCCGACACGATCGTCGTCACCGCCGGCGACGCGATCGGCGCTTCTCCGCCGCTCTCCAGCTTCTTCGAGGAGCGCCCCACCATCGAGGCGATGAACCTCATGGGGATCGACGTCAACACGTTCGGCAACCACGACTTCGATCGCGGCACGCTGCACCTGCAGCAGATGATCGATCTCGCGACCTTCGCGTACACCTCGGCAAACCTGACGAACCTCGGCGCCGAGCTCAACGGCGTGGAGGAGCCCTTCCACCTCGTCAACGTCGGCGGGCCGAACGGCGTGGACATCGCCTTCATCGGCATCACGAACGACGACGCGGCCTCGCTGGTGCTGCCCGGCAGCCTCGGTCAGATCATCGTGGCGGACCCGGTCGCGTCGGCGAACGCCGCCCGTGCCGCCGCCGCCTTGCAGGGTGCGGAGATCTTCGTCGCCCTCACGCACCTCGGCGCGACCTCCTTCGACGCGGCCGCCGGCACCTGGAGCGGACCGCTGATCGACTACGCGAGCCAGCTCAACGGCTTCCACGTCGTCTTCGGCGATCACACCGATCTCGAGGTGAACACGGTCATCAACGGGGCGATCGTCCTGGAGAACCGCAGCAAGGGACTGACGTACGGCCGCGTCACCCTGCAGGTCGAGGGTCGATCGAGCCTCGTGCTCGCGAGCAGCGCGACCATCGTCTCGCCCGTCGTCGCGAACGTCGTGCCGGACGCCGCGGTCACCGCGCTGCTCGACGGTTATCGGGCCCAGCTCGCCGTGGTCAACGACACGCCCATCGCCATCGCCGCGGACGTATTCCCGCGGGGTGGGAACGTCGAGCGCCTCGGTGAGGTCGCGCTCGGAAACCTCGTCGCCGACGCGATGCGGCTCACCTACGGCACCCAGCTGGCGATCATGAACGGCGGCGGCCTCCGGTCGGCGCTGCCCTCGAGCTACCTGCCGGTCGACGTGCTGCTCCGGCGGACGTCGCCCGGGTACGGCCTCGGTCCGCCCTACGACCTCGTCGTCGGTGACATCTACTCGGTGCTCCCGTTCGGCAACATCGTCGTGACCCGGACGATCACGGGCGCACAGCTGTACGCGGCGCTCGAGAACGCCGTGTCGATCATGCCGGGCGCGGGCGGCCGGTTCGCGCAGATCTCGGGCTTCACCTTCACCTACAGCGTCAGCGCGGCGGTCGGCGCGCGCGTCGCAACGGTGGCGCTCGAGGACGGGACGCCGATCCTGAACGACGCGGCGACGAGCTACACGCTCGCGCTGCCGAACTTCCTGAACGCCGGGGGCGACGGCTACGTCACGTTCGCCGACGGCCAGGGCGTCACCCGCGATCTCGACGCGGCCGTGCTGCGGGCGTACGTCGAGGGGCTGGGGACCATCAGCCCCGCGATCTCCGGCCGGATCGTCCAGCTCCCGTGAGCCGAGCGCGGCGCGTGACGACCAAGCTCGGCGTCACGCTCGCGCTCGTGGCGCTCCCCCTCGCGGTGCACGCGCACCTCGGGGGGGTGCCCACCACGGCCGTCCCTTCGAACCCCGCAGGGGTCGGCGAGCCCGTGGACGTGGCCTATACCTTCCGGTGGACGGACTACGACGCCTCGGCCTCGACGGAGGACACGACCATCGACTGGTACGGGTCGCGCTCGAACGCCAGGACCTTCGTGCCCGGCGCCGCGCTCGCGGAGCTCGGGCTCGCGGGCACGCCGATCCAGCTCGGCGTGCCGGAGCTCGATCCCACGAACGAGCTGACGTGGAGCACCGCCACCGTCCCGACCGGCAGCTACTTCCTCTATTCGATCGCCAACGATTTCCCCTTCGTGACCGTCGCGTTCTCGCGGGGCGTCGTCTCGGTGGCACACGCCGGCGAGCTCCCCTGGCCCGCGATCATCGTGACCGCGCCCGACGAACGGAACGACGTCGCGGAGGGTCGCTACGTCATCCGCTGGGAGGCCTTCGATCCCGACGGAACGGGCCGCGTCGAGCTCGAGGCGCAGCACCGGCTCGAGGCGACGCCGCGCACGCTGGCGACCGATCTTCCGGCCGACGCGGCCGGCGCCTTCACGTGGGACACGAGCGCGGCGCAGCCGGGCGCCTGGGGCATTCGGGCGACGATCCGGGACGCACGTGGTCGCTCGTTCGTCGCGTGGAGCCGGAGGTTCGTCCTCGTGGAAGAGCGGTCCGGCGCCGGCGGCAGTGGCGGCGCCGGCGGCAGTGGCGGCGCAGGGACCGGTGGCGCAGGGACCGGCGGCGCGGCGGGGCTCGACGCCGGGGGTGCGGGCGGAGGAGGCGCGACCGGGGGCGCCGAGGCCGGAGGCGGCGCGGGTGGCGTGATGGGGACCGCAGGGGCTGGCGGCGCGGCAGGTCCGGGCGGAGGAGGCGGCGAAGCTGCGCACGGCGGCGCGCCGGACGAGGACGGCGGCGGGGCGCTCGAACCGGCCGCGTCGAGCGGCGGGCGCGGCTGTGACGCGGCGGGGAGCGACGCGGCACCGGCGCTCATCGGCCTCGTCGCGCCCGCGGGTCTGCGGCGGCGGCGCGCGCGACCCTGCGCCGGCGGGCTTGCCGGGGCGCCCCC
>CAYHCR010000809.1:0-2614 GCA_964354895.1 uncultured Myxococcales bacterium
AAGAAGCTCGAGGACGCGGCGCTCAACGACCCGTACTTCGTCGAGCGCAAGCTCTACCCGAACGTCGACTTCTACTCGGGCATCATCTACCGCGCGCTCGGCATCCCGACGAACATGTTCACCGTCATGTTCGCCCTCGGCCGGCTGCCGGGCTGGATCGCGCAGTGGAAGGAGATGCACCAGTCGGGCGCGAAGATCGGCCGCCCGCGGCAGATCTACACGGGCAAGAACGCGCGCGACTTCGTGGCGCTCGACAAGCGCTAGTCGCTCCGCCGCGGCAGCAGCTGACGGCCGCAGCACCCCAAGCGCCGACTCCGAGAGGGGCCGGCGCTTCGCCGTTCCAGCGCCCCTTCGGGTCCCATCGTCGTATTCCCAGCGGATACAAAACGCGCGTTGGCACCTCTGGTCCCCTTGTCTCCCACCGCACCTCCGGGGCTACGCTGTATTCATGGGGTCCCGCGCCATCCCGAGAATCAACATCTTCGACTTCGTCGACTTCCGCGACTTTCTCCGCGGCTACTACGACCGCGAGAAGGTCGTCGACCGGGCCTTCAGCTACCGCGTCTTCAGCAAGCGCTGCGGCTTCGCCTCGCCGAACTTCCTCAAGCTCGTGATCGAGGGGAAGCGAAACCTGGGCGCCGACAGCGTGCTTCGCTTCGCGAAGGCGATGGGGCTGGAAGAGGAGGAGCAGGCGTTCTTCCAGGACCTCGTCGGCTTCGGGCAGGCGGAGACCGCCGCGGAGAAGGCCAAGCACTTCGAGAAGGTCGCCGCCTCGCGCCGCTTCCGCGCGGCCCGCCGCATCGACGGCCCGCTCTTCGAGTACCTCTCACACTGGTTCTACCCGGCGATCCGCGAGCTCGCGTCGCGCAGGGACTTCCGGCCCGACGCCGCGTGGATCGGCCGCCTGCTGCGGCCCAACGTGCCGGAGAAGGACGTGGAGAAGGCGCTCGACGTGCTCTTCCGGCTCGGGCTGCTCGTGAAGGAGAGCGGCGGCAGCGTCTCTCGCGGCGACCCGTCGCTGACGACCGGCCACCAGGTGCAGGCGGTCGGCGTCGTCGCGTTCCACCGTGAGATGCTCTCGCGCGCCTCGGCGGCGATCGAGCTGATCCCGCGCGACGAGCGCGACGTCTCGGCGTTGACGGTGTGCATCCGGGCTGCCACGGTCACCGAGCTCAAGCAGCGGATCCAGCGCTTCCGGACCGAGCTGCTCGAGCGCTGCGACGCGGACGACGAAGGCGAGGTCGTCTACCAGATCAACCTGCAGCTCTTTCCGCTGTCGTTCGGCGAGGAAACGAAGTCGTGAGCCGCTCTTCCGTAGTGCTGTTCCTCCTCGCCGCGCAGCTCGGCTGCGCCGGCACCGACGTCGGCAACCCTCCGTCGCCCGGCGTGACCGACACCGAGGTCACCGTGTCGCTGCGCGGCGTCGACCGCGGCGTCCCCGGCGGCCTCGTGCTCGCCTCCGGCGACGAGGTGACCGAGGCGTGGCTCGTCCTCGACAAGCTCCGCCTGCGCGGCGCGTCGAGCTGCGAAGGCAACGACGCGGCCGACGACGTCACCGGACCCATCGTCGCGGAGCTCGTCTCGGGCCGCGAGCTGCCGGCGGCGCCACGCTTCACTCGGACGGACGGCTCGTTCTGCCGGATGCAGGTCACCATCCGCCCGCTCGGCGCAGGTGAGGTGGCGGGCGCGCCGGCGGAGCTCGTCGGCACGACGCTGCTGCTGCGCGGCCGGCGAGCGGACGGCGTGCCGTTCGTGCTGCGCTCGGAGCTCGGCGAGAAGCTCCAGCTCGACGCCCGCGCGACGCCCTTCTCGGGCGCGGACGGCGCGCTCCCGCTCGAGGTCCGCTTCGCGCTCGACGCGTGGGTCGCGGCGGCAGACCTGTCCAACGCAGAGCTGCACGACGTCGACGGGGTCCCGACGATCGAGCTCGATCACGACCGCAACAAGGACGGGCTCGAGGCGGTGGAGCAGGCGATCGACGACGCGATCTCGCTCTGGCGCGACGGCGACGAGGACGGTGAGCTCGCGCGCGGCCGGCTCGACGACGACGAGGACGACCACGTCGATCCCGGCGAGGGCGGCTCGGGCGGCGAAGGCGGCTCGGGCGGCGAAGGCGGCTCGAGCGGCGAAGGCGGCGGCGGCGGCGGCTGACGGGCGGTTGGCAGACCAGACACGGTTCAGGGAGAGGGCGGGGCCCGACGGCCTCGAGGAGACACTCATGGTGAAGCATCCGCAGCACAAGGAGCTCGGCGCGATCGCGCTCACGCTCGTCCTTCTCTGTTCGGGCGCCTTCGCGCTGACGGCCTGTGGCGATGACGACGCGGAGTCGGGCGGCGGCGGCAACAACCCGCCGGCCGGCGGCGATGGCGGTGGCGGCGTCGGTGGCACGGGCGCTGGGGGCATCGGCGGCACGGGCACCGGCGGCACGGGCACCGGCGGCACGGGCACCGGCGGCACGGGCACCGGCGGCCAGGACACCGGCGGCCAGGGCACCGACGCCCCAAAAGCCTGCCCCCCGGGTCCCTATCTAGCGCGCTTCTGCGGCCAATGCCGTGGCTGCCCTTGCGCCGCCGGCGCCCAAGGCCAAAGGCCGGGCCGATTCGCGCAGCAAGCG
>CAYHCR010000810.1:0-2613 GCA_964354895.1 uncultured Myxococcales bacterium
CAGCTTTGCGTCCGGCCCGAATTCCCGGCGCAGCGATCGGAGCACGGCGACGCCGGGCGCGGGGTTGTCTGTGGCGTTGAGCCCGGTGACCGCGATCGTCGGCGGGGTCCGCAGGGCAGGGCTCACGTGCGCGCGTCCCGGGGCAGCAGGCCGTGCTCCCGGAGCATCCGCAGGAACTCCTGCAGATCGCGCTCGGGGTCGTCGATCTCCGTCAGCGCGAAGCGCTCGCGCAGGGCCGCGACGATCCGTTCGGGGGGCTCGCCCCGCTTGAGCCCTTCGAGCATCGCGCGCGCGCTCGCGTTCAGGCTGAAGGTGAGGCCGGTGTAGGGATCGAAGAGAAAGCCGCTCTCGGAGAGCGCCAAATCCTGCAGTCGAGTCGTGGTGTCCATGCCGCCTCCGCTTGCGAGAGCCAGCCCGTCGTACGAAGGGTGCCCGGTGCGCTCGGGTTTCTTCGGACGCCGAAGCTGCGGGGGGTGGAATCGGGCGATACTCCACCCGGCGAACGGCGACGGAGGGCGGCATGGAGAGGCGCGCGGCGTGCGTCGTGATCGGCGACGAGGTCCTGTCCGGCAAGGTCAAGGACCAGAACGGCCCGTACCTGATCGAGAAGCTCCGCGGCGCCGGCGTGCCGCTCGCGCGCGTCCTGACCGTGGCCGACGATCTCGACGAGATCGTCTGGGCCGTCCGGAGCTGCCGCGGGCGCTTCTCACCCATCTTCACGAGCGGCGGGATCGGGCCGACGCACGACGATCTGACGGTCGCGGGTGTCGCTGCTGCGCTCGGCCGCGAGGTCGTGCAGGAGCCGACCATCGCCGCGTCGGTCCGCGCCCACTACGGCGCGCGGATGACGCCCGAGGCGCTGCGGCTCGCGAACGTGCCCGACGGCGCGCGGCTGCTCAAGACGCAGAAGAGCTGGTACCCGATCATCGCGGTCGAGGACGTCTTCCTGCTGCCGGGGGTGCCGCAGCTCTTCCGCATGCACGTGGACGGGCTCGTGGCGGAGCTCGTGGGCCGGCCCTTCGTGCTGCGGTGCATTTATGTCTCGCTCGGCGAGACGGCGATCGCGGGGGTCCTCGATCGCGTGGCGCTCGCGCATCCGGCGGTCGCGATCGGCTCCTACCCGCGCTTCGACGCCGCCGACTACGCCGTGAAGCTGACGATCGAGGCGCAGGCCCGCGAGCCGGTCGAGCGTGCGCTCGCGGCGCTGCTCGAGGCGCTGCCGAGAGACGGGATCGTTCGGGTCGAGTAGGGCGCGCCGCGGCCCCGGAAAAGGAGAAAGCCCCGGAGATCGTCGCGATCTCCGGGGCCTTCGATGGAGCGGGTGAAGGGATTTGAACCCTCGACTCCGACCTTGGCAAGGTCGTACTCTACCGCTGAGTTACACCCGCATGAGTTACACCCGCACGGCACGTCAAAGATCGATGCGCTGCTGCTGCACCGCGCTTCAAGTGGGCGGCTTTGTAGGGCACGCCCTTTCGACTGTCAAGCGGAAATCGGCCGGCGCCCGATCGACGAAGCGGGAGGCCCCCGTCACGCCAGCGCATTGCGGATCGCGTCGATCAGCGCCGCGTTCTCGAAGGGCTTGCGGACGAAGCGATCTGCGCCCGAGGCGAGCGCCTCCTCCACGACGTCATCGCCGGGCCGCGCGCTGACGACGAAGACCGGCACGCGGGGGCCGCCGGCGGCGCGCAGCTCACGGCAGAGCGTGAGGCCGTCGACCTCCGGCATCGCGACGTCGAGGAGCACGAGCGAAAAGCCACCCGCCGCGAAGGCCTGGCGCGCCTCCGTGGCCGTCGCCGCGAGCTGCGGCGCGAAGCCCTCGAGCTCGAGCAGCGTCGCGATGAACGTGGAGATCTCCGGGTCGTCGTCGACGAGCAGGATCCGGGGCGTCGGCTGGCTCACTGCGCGATCACCGGCTCGGTGTCGCCCTCCTTGCATCGAATCCGCAAGGTGCGCGGCTCCTCGTCCGAGGGCGGCGCCTGGCCGTCCTTCTGGAACTGCGCGACGCCGACGACGACCTTCTCTCCTGGCGCGATCATCGGCTTCACGTGGATGAAGCCACCGTTGAGGGAGAGCTGGCAGCCGGTCCAGGCGTCGTCGGTCGTGTTGTGGATGAGCAGACTCCAGCCGAGCGACGCCTTCTGCTTGCGCACATAGGCGCCCAGATCGTTGGACTCGGGGCTGGCGACGCCCGACGAGCCGAACGCGACGATCAGCGAGGCGAGCGAGACGGCGACCCAGAGCGTGACGATCAGCCCCTTGAGCTTGAAGTACCGGTCGGAGGTCCGAAAGTCAGACCACTGCTCGCGCAGGAAGCTCGGCACCCGGAAGCCCAGGTCTCCGGCCATCTCCGCGGCGGCGCCCTTGCCCCCGGGCCCCGCGAGCGGCGCGCTGCGTTGCGCGACCCGCACCTGGACGGCGGGTTACCGGCCGGAGTTCGTCATCGGCGAGCGCGGGCCGATGGGCGGGCCGGGCGGCGGTGGGTTCGGTGCCGACATGGTGCGCGGAGTCTAGCGACGGGGGACGCGCCGCGGCAATCGAAGGTTCGGCTATTCGCGGGCGCGGGCGAGGAGGCGCGCGGCGGCCGCGTTCTCCGGCTGGGCGTCGAGCACG
>CAYHCR010000811.1:0-2609 GCA_964354895.1 uncultured Myxococcales bacterium
GTCACGAAGGCCGCGACGCCGTAGCAGAGCTCCGCCTCCCGGGCGAGCTTCGCCTCGGGGAACATCGTCATCCCGATGAGATCGGCGCCGAGCCGGCGGTGCAGCTCGCTCTCCGCGCGCGTCGAGAAGGCCGGCCCCTCCATCACGAGGCTCGTCCCTCCCTCGTGGACGGCGGGCGCGCCGGCGTCCCTCGCCGCCTGCGCGAGCGCGGTTCGGACCGTTCTGCAGGTCGGTTCACCGAACGAGACGTGCGCGACCACTCCGTCGCCGAAGAAGGTCTGCGCCCGCCCCTTCGTTCGATCGATCGCCTGATCCGGGACGACGACGTGGCCCGGCGCGAGCTCCTCCCGGAGCGAGCCGACCGCAGAGAACGAGACGAGCCGCTCGACCCCGAGCTTCTTGAAGCCCCAGACGTTCGCGCGGGCCGGGACCTCCGTCGGCGTGAGGCGATGGCCGCGACCGTGGCGAGGCAGGAACACGACGTCCGCCTCGCCGAGGCGACCGACGCGGAAGGCGTCGGACGGCGCGCCGAAGGGGGTGGCGAGGCGGACCTCGCGAACGCGGGTCAGGCCGGGGAGATCGTAGATCCCCGACCCGCCGATGATTCCGATGGTGGGCACGGCGCGCGGTTCTAGTCGGCCGCGCGCGAGGCTTCAACGATCCGCGTGGGGAGCGCCGGAGAGGTCCCTCGTGAGCTCACCCGTCAGCAGCCCCTTCGCCGGCCGCCGCCCGGGCCCGCCGGCCGCCGCGAGCTGTCCGCACGCGGCGAGGATGTCGCGCCCGCGGTTCTTCCGGACCATCGCCATCACGCCCCGATGCAGCAGCCCCTCGAAGAAGTGCTGCACGCGCGCCTCGTCCGACGGCTCGTACGGCAGGCCCTCGTTGCGGTTGTACTGGATGAGGTTGATCTTGGCGCCGACGCGCCGGCCGATCGCGCCGAGGCGATCGAGATCGGCGTCGGTGTCGTTGAGCCCCGCGAAGAGGACGTACTCGAAGGTGATCCGCCGCCCGATCTTCATCGGGAAGGTCCGGCATGCCTCGAGCAGCGCCTCGAGCGGCCACCGCCGATTGACCGGCATGATCCGATCGCGGACCTCGTCGGTCGTCGCGTTGAGGGAGATCGCGAGCTTCACGTCGGTGTCGGCGCCGAGCCGCGCGATCTCCGGGACGAGGCCGGAGGTGCTGACGGTGACGTGGCGGTGCGAGAAGTCGGGGCCCTCGGGGTGCAGCAGGATCCCGATCGAGGCGACGGTGCCTGCGTAGTTATGCAGCGGCTCGCCCATGCCCATGTAGACGAGGTTCGTCAGCGGGCGCGGCCCGGCCACGAGCCCCTCCTCCATCAGTCGACGGTTCACGGCGTGGACCTGATCCGCGATCTCGCCGGCCGTGAGGTTGCGGGAGAGGCCCATCTGCGCGGTCGCGCAGAAGCCGCAGCCCATCGCACAACCGACCTGGGTGCTGATGCAGAGGGTCCGCCGCCCGCTCACCTCGTCGGGCAGATAGACGCTCTCGATGAGGCGTCCGTCGTGGGTGCGCCATCGATACTTGATCGTGCCGTCGACGGAGCGCTGCTCCTCGTCGAGCGCGAGCGTCGTGAGCGTCGCGACCTCGGCGAGCCTCGCGCGGAGCGGCTTGCCCAGATCCGTCAGCTCGTCGATCGAGCGGGCGTAGCGCTGGTGCAGCCCCTTGAAGAGCTGCGCGGCGCGGAACGGCTTCTCTCCGAGCTCGACGAGGAACGTCGTCAACTGCTCACGGGAGAGCGAGCGGAGATCGGGCCGTTCGGGAAGCTCTGCTGGCAGGATCGGGAGCGACATGGGCGTGGGGTATAACGCCGAAACGCCGCTGCGGGGAGAGCCCCGCTCGCGGCGTTCCGGCCAAGGGGCTGCCGCTGGCTACTTGCCGGCGACCTTGTACGAGACGATCTCGGTGCCGCCGCGGAAGAACCAGGCGATCTCGGTCGCGGCGTTCTCGGCCGAGTCCGAGCCGTGGACCGTGTTCTCGCCGACGCTGGTCGCGAAGAGCTTTCGGATCGTGCCCTCGGCTGCGTTGGCCGGGTTCGTCGCGCCCATGACCTCGCGGTTCTTGAGGACCGCGCCCTCGCCCTCGAGGACCATCAGGACGACCGGGCCGCGCGTCATGAACTCGCAGAGCTCGCCGAAGAAGGGCCGCGCCTTGTGGACGGCGTAGAAGCCCTCGGCCTCCGCCTTGGTCAGGTGCGCCATCCGGACGGCGACCGGCTTGAGGCCGGACTCCTCGAACTTCGCGATGATCTTCCCGACGATCCCCTTCTCCAGACCGTCCGGCTTGATGATCGACAGCGTGCGCTCGATGGCCATCTGACTCTCCTGGTGTGCCTCGGGCGCTGCCCGGGCGGAAAAGGCACGCAACGTACCCGCGGCGGGCGGCGTTTCAAGCGAAAACGACCCAAGCAGAAACGCCCCGGCCCGCAGGGGATGGACTCCCCACGGGCCGGCCGATGCGACGCAGTCGTGCGAGCTACAGCTTGATGCCGCGCTCCTCGACGAGCTTCTTGAGCGTCGTGCCGAGCTCGGCCGGCGTCGGCGAGATCGCGAAGCCCGCCGCGGAGAGCGCGGTGAGCTTGTCCTCGG
>CAYHCR010000812.1:0-2607 GCA_964354895.1 uncultured Myxococcales bacterium
CTCGTCCTCCGCGCCCTGCTTCTCCTCGGCGGCGGCGTCGGCGTCGGCGCGCGCGGCGAGCGGCGCGCAGAGACACGCGCAGAGACACGCGCAATAGAATGAGTGCAGCGGGAGCACCTGGAACACACGCATGTTCACTGGACCTCGTACTCGAACGACGGCGGCAGGAAGAACGCCACCCCGATGTTCGCGGTCAGCACCTTCTGGATGTCTGAGATCTCTCGATCCTGCGGTCGATCGGCGTAGACGACCTGCTGGACCCAGAACTGCGCGGTCATCCAGTCCGTCAGAGAGAAGCGCTGGCCGAGCCCGACGTGCGCCGACGGGTGGACCCCGTCGTTGACCGGCTCGCCGGACGTCTGCGAGTAGGCCGCGCCCACGCCGCCGAGCAGGAAGAAGTCGTAGCTGACGAGCGTGTTGAACCAGCCGAGCTTGCCGTAGATCGGCGTGAAGACGAGGCCGACGCCAGACTCCCAGTCGAGCTTGGACGAGAGCAGCAGCGACCGCAGCTCGCGCTTGGCGATCTTCACGTTGTCGGTCTGGGCGATGCCATATTTGTTGAAGTGCAGCGAGACGCCGACCGGATCGGCGAAGTGATAGGTGAGCCGCAGCCCGCCGCCGATCTTCGTGTAGAAGGCGTCGTTGAGCGAGATGCTGAAGGCGGGCAGCGCCTCGACCCGGCCGCCCTTGAGGAAGTGTTTTCGCTGGACCGCCTTGACCCGGTCCTCGAGCGAGACGTCCTCCTCGCCCACCGCCGTCGCGACGTCCGGCTTCTTCTCGGGCGCACCCAGATCGAGCGGTGGCCGCTCGTCCGGGATCTCCGGCGGCTTCTCCACCGGCGGCGGCTCGGGGTTCTCTTCGTTCAGGTCGAGACCGAGCCCCTCCGCGGACGCCAGGAGGGGCGCCGACAGCAGCAGGACGGTCAACAACGGGGCACAGGTGCGCGTCACGTGGCTCCCCGCGCGGAAGACCGCAGCGCGTCCGGCCGGAGGTGGGCTGGAGGCGCTCGGGCCGCGAAAGGCCGGAGGAAAAGCCGAAATATCGATGGCCGCGGATGCTACCCCGCGCTCTCGCCAGAAGGGAAGCGCCGCGCTGGGGATCCGACCTCGCCGGGCCGCGTGGGGATCTTCGGGGCGCTTGGCGCCGGCCGCCCGGCTCTGCTACTCCTTGGCCCCATGCTCGGTTCCGTGCCTCGCCCCTCTCGGCTCTCCGCCGCGGGCTCCCTCTTCGCCGCGTTCGGCCTCGTCTGCCTGCTGTCCGCGGGTTCCTGCATCGACACCGACATCGGCGCGCCCTGCCTGCTGATCAAGAGCGGCGCAGACCCGACGGCCGCCGATGGCGCCTGCCAGCCGCTCCTCGCGGCCGTGGCGGGCGACGCGGACGCGATCACCAGGCTGCAGCGCGAGCACCCGGAGTGCTTTCACCCGAACCTCGAGGATCTGCGGGGCTCGTTCGACAAGGACTTCGTCAGCTTCGGCGCGACCGAGTGCGAGAACCTCACCTGCGTCCGGCCCCGCTGCTCGATCCGCGACGGCGAGGGCAACGCGGTCCAGGCCGACTGCGAGAAGAGCGAGCTCCCGAAGGCCGAGAAGGACCCCAACGGGATCTGCTCCGGCGAGTGCATCACCGATCAGGACTGCACGTCGGAGGAGGGCTCGTTCGTCTGCCGCGCGCTGGTGCTCGACGACGCTTTCCTGCAGCAGCTGCGTAACGCGCTGACGCCCGAGGAGTACGACCAGTACTTCGGCCGCATCCAGAACGCGAAGTTCTGCGCCCCGAAGGAATAGGGCCGCTGAAATCCGCCCGGACTCCGGGCGGTTCGCCCCGATAGATCGTCCGCGACGCTCGCGCGTGTCACCTCGGAGAACGCTCCTCCGAGGTGCCTCGCATGTCCTCCTCCGCCAAGACCACCCTGCTCTTCGCCGTCGCGCTGCTCGTCGGCGGCGCCGGCCTCGCGCTCGGGCTCGTCCCGAGCCCCGTCGCCTCCCTCCCGTCGATCGCCGTCGCGCCGCTGACGGTCCTCGCCGATCCGCCTCCGGCGCCGCCCGCGCCGCCTTCGCGCGGCAGCGACACGCTCTCGATCACCGCCGCGCTCTCGCACCCCGCGCTCCTGCAGGGCGGCCCCGGCGAGACCTTCCTCACGGTGGAGCTCGTCGCCAGGGAGAGCGGGGAGCGCGCGCGCCAGCCGATGAACCTCGCGGTCGTGCTCGATCGCTCCGGCTCGATGCACGGCGAGAAGCTGCGCCACGCCAAGGAGGCGGCGCGCCACGTGCTCTCGCTGCTCGGGCCGCAGGACACGCTCGCGGTCGTCGCGTACGGCTCCGACGTCGAGCTGCTCGCCGCCTCGAACGCCGTCGACGACCGCCACCGCCGGCTCGTGCTCGGCGCGATCGACGGGCTCTGGGACGCCGGCGGCACGAACCTCTCCGGGGGCCTGCAGGCAGGCGTGACCGCCGTCGAGCGCGCGCGCAGCCTCGGCTTCCAGGGCGTCGAGCGCGTCATCCTCGTCAGCGACGGGCAGGCGAACGAGGGCGTGGTCGGCGTCGGCCCCCTCGGCGCGCTGGCCGCGCGCATCACCGAGGCCCTGGGCGAACCCGAGCCGGATGT
>CAYHCR010000813.1:0-2607 GCA_964354895.1 uncultured Myxococcales bacterium
CGTAGGCGTGGGTGGGGAGGACGAAGAGGGCAGCAGCAGCAGACAGACCAGCGATCAGCGACGACCGCTTGTTCATGAGGGCTCCGAGCGAGAGTGAAGGCCGAACTCTATGCCCTGGCGCAGGCCCGCGCACGACCGGGAACTCCCCAGCCGCGGCGACCGGCGGTACGCTGCCGGGATGCGCCTCTCCCTCGTCGCCCTCTGCTCCGCCGCCCTGTTCGTCGCCTCGAACGTGTCCGCCGCGACCAAGGAGCTGAAGGTCGACGCCTTCGCGGACGGCGGCGAGGTCCGGGCGCAGGGGCAGTACGTCACCGGAGAGCGCTTCGCGATCGAGCTCTCCGCAGACCCGGCCGACTATCCGATCCGGATCACCACGATCCGCGCGCTCTTCATCCCGACCTTCGTGGGCGGCGACGGTCAGGTCGCGCCGTTTCACCTGACGATCTACGCCGGCACCGGCACAGAGACGCCGGGCGCGGTGCTCTGGGATCAGGGCGACGATTTCCAGGTCGAGGCCTCTTCGAGCAGTTACAACGAGTTCGTCCTGCCGACGCCGATCGATCTGGCGAGCGGCTCCGTCCGAATCGCCTTCTCACCGACCCTCGACCAGAGCGACTCGGGCGTGACGATCGGCCAGGACACCGGGCCGATCCAGGGCACGCGCAACTTCATCTTCGCCGGCGGCGCCTGGAACCGGGCCGCCGCGCTCGGGCTGACCGGAAACTTCATCATCCGCGCGACGGCCGAGACGAACTTCGGCGCGAGCAACCCGGCGCCGGTCGTCGACGGCGTCTCTCCCGCAGAGGTGTCCGAGGACGAGGCTGCGACGCTGACCATCACCGGCTCGAATTTCCAGGCGGGGGCGACGGTGCGCGTCGGTACGACGCCGCTGACGGACGTGCAGGTCTCCGGGACCTCGGCGATCACGGCGCGCCTCGGCGCGAACCTCCTCTCTCCGGGCAGCTTTGCGGTCACGGTCACGAACCCCGACGGAAAGAGCGGCACGCGCAACGCCGCGGTGACGATCGTCGCCGGCGGCGGCGGGGGTGGCGGCGCGGGCGGCGGCGGCGGCGGGAGCGTGCGGCTCGACTCCATCGTGCCGGGCGTCGCGCCGGCGGGGCGCGCCGTCGAGTTCGTCCTGTTCGGCGAGGGCTTCGCGGCGGGCGCGACCGTGACGCTCGGCGGCGGCGCCGCGAGCGGCGTGCAGGCGCTCGACGGTCGCACGCTTCGCGGCGTGACGCCGGCCGATCTGCCGGCGGGCGCCCACGACGTGACGGTCACCGTGCCGGGCGACGGGAGCGCGACGCTGCGCGGCGGCTGGCTCGTCGTGGAGGGTGGCGGCGGCGAAGGCGCGGTCCTCGACGTGGACCGCGTGGTGCCGGAGATCGTCGAGCGGGGCGAGGGCCACGAGCTCGTCGTGCTCGGCGCAGGGTTCACCGACGGCGTGCAGATCACGGTCGGAGGTCTGCCGCTCGGCACGCCGACGCGGCTCGGCGCCGGCGCGGTCCACGGCTTCACGCCCGACCTCGCGCCCGGCCTCTACGACGTGGTCGCCACCGCGCCGGACGGCACGAGCTCGAGCCGCGCCGAGGCGCTCGAGGTCGTCGGCTCGCTCGGCGGCGACGCGGCGGGCGAGGGCGGCTCCGGCAGCGCGCAGGACGCGGGCGGCTGCGGCTGTGCGATGGGCCAGGGAGGGTCGGCGGGGCTGCTCGGGCTGCTCGCGTTTGCGGGGCTGCTGCGGCGGCGCGCGCGAGGCGGAGGTCGAAGGGCGGAGCGATAAGAGCAGGGCGCTTCACGCCTTGACGCCGCGGCGCGTTTACCGCTCCGCGCGCATCTGTTCCGATGCGCGCCATGAAGACCTCCGGCCGCCGGCTCCTCCTCCTCGCCCTCGTCGCAGGGGCTGCCCTGCTGCTCGCGCCGCTCGCCTGCGTCACGGACGATCCGGCGTTGACGACGGCTCCGGTCGATCCGCTGGCCGGGCGCGCCGAGGGGCCGCTCGAGGCGGCCGTCGTGCAGGGGCTCTTCGCGCGGCTCGCGCCGCTGCCCGTCGTCGCGTCCCACGAGCTGCCGCGCCCGTCGGAGGGCGCGCCGCCGCCGCCGCCCGCCCGCACCTCGACCTCCGCCTTCGGGCCGGGGGGCAAGGATGCAGGTGTGGCGCCGGCGATTCCTCCGAGGCCGCTGCAGGTGCTCCGGGTCGCGCCGGAGGGCGACGTCGAGGTCGTCGGCGCCGTGCTGGTCAGCTTCTCCGAGCCGATGGTGCCGCTCGCCGCGCTCGGCGCGCTCGCCGCGACGCCGCCGCCCGTGCAGCTCACGCCTTCCGTGGCGCACGAGGCTCGTTGGCTCGATCCGCGCACCGTCGAGCTCAAGGGCACGCCGCGGCTGCCGATGGCGACCGAGCTGACGGTGACCGTCCCGAAGGGGACGACGTCAGCCGCGGGGAATGCGCTGGAGCGTGAGGTGAAGGTGCAGCTGCGCACGCCCCCTCCGCGCGTGATCGAGGCGACGCCGAACGGCACCGGTGCAGCGCTGTCGCCGGTCCTCGCGCTCGCGTTCGACCAGCGCGTCGATCCGGTGGCGCTGCTGCCGTACGTCTCGCTCGCCGCCGGC
>CAYHCR010000814.1:0-2596 GCA_964354895.1 uncultured Myxococcales bacterium
CTCAACCGCTCGGGTATTGCGGGACGGATGCATTCGCTGACCTTGAAAGGCATGGCCGTCAGCGGGTGTCCAGCGGCAGCCAGACGAGGACGAGGCCGTTCCACAGCAGGTGGGAAAGCAGGGTCGGGACCAGGCTCGCCGTCCTGACTCGGAGGGCGCCCCACGCGAGCCCGCAGCCGAACGCAGCGGCCACCAGCACGGGCGAGCCGAGCGGCACGTGGACCAGCGCATACACGACCGCGGCCAGCGTGACACCTTTCACGGCCCCGAGCCGGCGGACGAGCGATCCCTGCACGACGCCCCGCCAGACCAGCTCCTCTCCGAGGATGACGGGGAGCAGCGCCAGCGACGCGACGAGCAGCGACGGCGCCCGGAAGGCCGCGTACAGCTGTGCCGCATCGGTCGCGACGAACGGGAGGAGGCGCGCGAGCGGTGGGTAGAGGAGGTGGGTGGCGGCGGCCATCAGCCCTCCGGCCGTCGCACCCAGCAGGACGAGCCGCGGGCTCGGCCGCAGCAGCTCCGTCGAGGCGCGGCGATCCAGCAGCAGGACCGCGAGGCCGAGCACGACCGCCGCTCCGCCCAGGGCTCGCCACATCCCCAGCGTTCCGGCGCTCGCGGCGGCCGCGAGCCAGAGCGCGACGCACGCGACGGCGAGCGACCCCGTCCGCGGACTCGCGAGCGCTCGAGTGGCAGGGCTTCCGTTCACGCCCGGGCCTTCGAGAGGCCGCGTGCGCGCTCGATCGTGCCCCAGGGGCCTGCGACCGGGCGCTCGCCGCGCTCGGCCTCGAGGGCCAGCCGTGCGGCGGCCGCGAAGGTCAGGCGCTGCGGATGGCCGACGAGCTGCCAGAAGCGGTCGTCCCGCGCGAGCAGGTCCTCGGTCAGGCCGATCACGACCTCGCGCGCCACGGACCAACGCGCGCGCGTCACGAAGCGGACCCAGAACGAGGAGAGCCGCGGCGTCAGGAGCGGCACCTCGATCATGCGTGGGTGCCGAAGGGCCATCACCCGTGCCGTCTCTTCGAGGATCTCCTTCCCGGAGAGCGTGTCCGGCCCCGGGAGGTCGAACCACGCGCTCGCCTCGAGGGGCAGTTCGAGCGCCCGGACCAGCGCCACGACGACGTCGTCGATCGCGACCGGCTGCGTGCGCGACGTCAGCCACCGCGGCAGGAGCATGAACGGCAGGCGGGCGGCGAGGTCCCGGACAATGAGCCAGCTCAGGCTGCCATGACCCACGATCATGCTCGCGCGGAGCTCGACGGTCTTGACGGGGCCCGCGCGCAACGTCTCGCCCACGTCGAGCCGACTGCGGAGGTGGGCGGAGCCCGGGCCCGTCGGCGCCACGCCGCCCAGATACACGATGCGTTCGACGCCCGCAGCAGCCGCCGCCTTCGCGAAGCCCGCCGCGCCCGAAACCTCGTGCCGATGGTAGTCGGAGCCCTCGCCGATCCCGTGCACCAGATACAGCGCCGCTGCACAGCCGCGCAGCGCGGCGGCACACGACGCGGGATCGCCGACGTCCCCCTGCACCCATTCGAGCTGGGGCTGGCGGCGTCGAGCGCGGGCCGCGTCTCGCGTGAGGCACCTCACACTCCACCCCTGCGTGGCGAGCGCGCCGAGCACCGCCCCGCCGACGAAGCCCGTGGCGCCCGTCAGGAGGATCGTTCGCTTGGCCTGGGTCGTCATGCGTAAGCTCCGCTTGGATGTCGGGACCCCTGCAACCTCTCGGAGAGTGAACCGATGCGGGGAGAGGGGCAAACGTTGCGCCGAGCCGACCCTCCACGCCCGCTGCCCGCCGACCGACCTCGCCGGGGCGGTCCGGCCGGGAGTCGACTCGAAGATTGAGCATGCGGAGCTCGCCGGCGGGCGCGGCCTCGCGAGGTGGGACCCGGCCGATGACCGGGACCGAACGGCCCGCCCTCGGCCGACCGCGGGAGTCGCTCGGGTCCATCTGGGCGCGGCGAGCGCTCAGCGTGCCGCTGTATCTGACGATCCCCAAGCGGCTGCTCCTGCGCCACGTCCTCAAGCGGGAACTGCTGAGGGATCCGTGTCTGGACCTCGGGGGCCGGCGGCTGCCCGACGCTCTCGTCGATCGATCGGGCTCGCGCCCGCAGGCCGGGACTCCGGAGGGATCTGCGCCCGGATCCCACGGTGTCCCGCCAGGGTCGTCCGTCAGTCCGTACACGCCACGGCGTAGGCCGCCGCATAGGCGTCGGGGAAGGCGGCCCGCGCCGGCGCGAGGTCCGGCGCGACGGCGAGCCCCGCCACGAGTTCGGCGCTCAGCGCGAAGATCCGCGCCATGCTCTCGTAGTCGATGTTCTCCGGGGTGTCGCACGGTGTGTGGTAGCAGTCGTCTTCGGTGAAGAAGAACACATACGGAATCCCCTCGAGACAGAACGTTACCTGATCCGACGAGGTCCCCACGTCGTCGAGGCTGACGTTGAGCTCCGGGTACCCGCTCACGAGGTCCTCCAGCAGGACGCGCGCCGGGCTGGCTTCGAAGCCTCCGGCGGCGCTATACGCCCCGAGCGCATACACGACCTCGTGGTATGCGTATCCGCCGACCATGTCGAAGTTCACATAGAACATGACCTGCTCC
>CAYHCR010000815.1:0-2588 GCA_964354895.1 uncultured Myxococcales bacterium
AGCGCCTGCGCAATGCCGGCGCCGATGCCGGTGCCGCCGCCGGTGACGAGGCAGGTGCGGCCGGCGAGGAAGTCGGGCCGGAAGGGGCTCGGAGGCTGGGTCATGTGGCGACGACCGCACGGCCCGCGCGGGAGAGTCAAGGCGCGCGCGCGGCGCGGAGTTTGACGCACCCCGGCGAAGCGCCGGAGAATCCGCGATCTACGTCGATCAAGGAGTCTCCGCATGCGCTCGCACGTGTTCGCAGCCGCGCTCGCCCTCAGCGCGCTCGCCGCCCCGGTCGCCGCCCGTGCGCAGGTCACCTGTGACGGGACCGCGGACGCGGGCGGATATCGGTGCCAGTCGGAGTTCTATTCGACCGACGCCGTCGCGGGCGCCGGACCCTCCGGCGACGACGTCCACTCCGCCGCAATCGCTCTGCCGTTCACCTTCACGCACTACGGCACGCCGCGGACGTCGATCTGCATCGACACCAATGGCTGGATCGATCTGGGTTGCAGCCAGGCGTCGTACGATCTGAGCCCCGATCCGATCCCGACCGCGGGGACGCCGAACGGCGCCGTCTACGGCTTCTGGGCCGACCTCAACCCGACGGCGGGTCAGATCACGCATGGGGTCGTCGGCTCCGCGCCGAACCGCCGGTACGTCGTGAGCTGGACCAACGTCGCACACTTCGCGAGCGCCCTCACCGCGACGTTTCAGATCGTCCTGTACGAGACGAGCAACGACATCGTGATCCGCCACGGCGCGGTCGCCTCCGACGGCAGCAGCATCGGCGTCGGCACCGAGAACGCCGCCGGCACCGTCGGCCTGCAGCTCGCGTATTCCGCGACGGCGCCCGCGTCGAGCACCGCGTACCGCATCGTCGCAGGCGCGCCGGCCGCGCCGGTCTGCTCCGGCGTCCCCGACGCCTTCGGCTATCGCTGCAATCCGGAGCCGTACCTCTTCGAGCCGACCGCGAGCGCGGGCCCCTCCGGCGATGACTCCTATGGCGCCGCAATCCCGCTGCCGTTCTCGTTCCGCTACTACGGCGTCGATCACTCGATCGTCTGCCTCGACACCAACGGCTGGCTCCAGCTCGGCTGCGGCGGCTTCAGCGACTTCTCGCCCGACGCGATCCCCAGCGGCAACACGCCCAGCGGCGCCGTCTTCGGCGCGTGGGCCGATCTGAATCCGGCCGCGGGCCAGGTCACGTGGGATGTCTTCGGCGGGGCGCCCGGGCGTCGGTTCGTCGCGACGTGGAACGCAGTGCCGCACCTCGGCAGCGCGGCGACCGTCACCGCACAGATCGTGCTCTTCGAGGGGACGAACGCGGTCGAGCTCCGCCACGGCATCGTCGGCTCGGACGGCAGCGTGATCTCGGTCGGCCTCGAGGACGCGGCCGGCGCCGTGGGCCTGCAGGTCGTCTCCGCGGTCACGCCCCCGCCGTCGAACACGGCCTACCGCTTCACTTTGCCCACGCTCGCCGCCGACGCCGCAGGACCGTACGTCGTCGCCGAGGGCGGCTCGGTCGGGCTCACGGCGACCGCCAGCGGCGGCACGCAGCCGTACAGCTTTGCGTGGGATCTCGACGGCAATGGCAGCTACGAGACCTCCGGCCAGAGCGCGACGTTCTCGGCCTCCGGCCGCGACGGACCCTCGGGCCCGGCCGTCTCGGTCCGCGTGACCGACAACACCGGCGCGTCGGTGAGCGACGCCGCCACAATCTCCCTCTCCAACGCCCCGCCGAGCTTCACCTCGTCGCCGCCCCTGACCGCGCAGGTCGGCGTGGCGTACAGCTATGCGGCGCAGGCGAGCGACCCGGCCGGCGCGCTCGATCCACTCTCGTTCTCCAAGGTCTCCGGCCCCGCCGCGCTCACGGTCTCCGGCGGCGGCACGGTCAGCTGGACCCCCGGCGCCGGTGACGTCGGCGGCCACGCCGTCACGATCCGCGTCGACGACGGCGATGGCGGCCAGACCGACCAGAGCTTCACCCTCACCGTCGCGAACCCCGACTCCGACGGCGACGGGATCATCGACGCCTCGGACAACTGTCCTGCGGTCGCCAACGCAGCCCAGACCAACACCGACGGGGACGCCCAGGGCGACGCCTGCGATCCCGACGACGACGGCGACGGCGTGGCGGATGGGATCGACAACTGCCCGCTCTCGCCGAACTTCAGCCAGCAGGACAGCAACTCCGACGGGCAAGGCGACGCCTGCGATCTCGACGACGACGGCGACGGCGTGATCGATCCGTTCGACAACTGCCCGCTCACGGTGAACCCCGGCCAGGCGGACGCGGACGGCGACGGCATCGGCGACGCGTGCGATCTCGACAGCGACGGCGATGGCGTGCCGGACGCCACGGACAACTGCGACTTCGTCGCGAACCTCTCGCAGCAGGACACCGACACCGACGGCCAGGGCGACGCGTGCGACGACGACGACGACGGCGACGGTCGCGCGGACGGGATCGACAACTGCCCGCTCGCGCCCAACGCGACGCAGATCGACACCGACTCCGACGGCGCGGGCGACGCCTGCGATCTCGACGACGACGGCGACGGGCTCGGGGACGGCGCGGACAACTGCCCGCTCGTCGGCAATCC
>CAYHCR010000816.1:0-2586 GCA_964354895.1 uncultured Myxococcales bacterium
CTCCGCGATCCAGCGCTCGATCGTGCCGATGCTCGCGGCGTCGAGGAACGGCGGGCCGTCGAGCGGCATGCGCGCGCCCACCGGCGGCGAGGCCTGCGCGATCTTCTTCCAGAGCAGGGAGTCCTGCGGCCGGCAGGCGAGGACCTCGTTGCCGGTGTTGCCGCCCGCGAGCACGCCCGCGCGGCTCGTCAGCGAGAGCCCCTGCGGCGGGTTCGCGCCGGTGTGGCAGCGCGTGCAATTCGCCGTGAGGATCGGCTGGACCATCGTCGCGTAGTCGATGCAGGCGACCGCGGGCGTGGTGACGCACTGCTCGATCACGTTGCCGTCCCGGTTGCTCGCCGTGTCGCGGGCGCGGACGACGAAGCAGTATGGCTGGGCCGGCAGGAGCCCCGTCACCGACTCGCAGGTGACGCCCGGGCCGCTCACGACGCGCGGGGTCGCGGCGAAGTCCTGCCCGCCCGGCGTCGTCGACTGGAAGAGCTCGTAGCGCAGCGCCGCGACCGGCGTGAGGTCGTCGCTGCCGGCGGACCAGCAGACGCTCGCGCCGGTGCCTGCGGCGTCGAGCGTCACGGACGTCACGCCCGCAAAGGTGGGCGGCGTGACGTCGGAGCAGGGATCGGCGTCGCTGCAGGAGGCGCGGGCGCCCTCGGCGATCCAGCGCTCGACGAGCGCGATCTCGCTGGCGTCGAGGAAGGGCGGACCGTCGGCCGGCATGCGCCCGCCGACGGGCGGCGTGCCGAGCGCGATCTTCTGCCAGAGCAGGCTCTCCTGCGGCCGGCAGGCGAGGACCTCGTTGCCGGTGTTCCCGCCCGCGAGCACGCCCGCGTGGCCGTCGAGGACGAGCCCCTGCGGCGGCGTGAGCCCCGCGTGGCAGCGCGTGCAGTTCGCGGTGAGGATCGGCTGGATCATCGTCGCGTACTCGACGCACGCGACGGCGGGCGTCGTGAGGCACTGCTCGATCACGTTCCCGTCGCGGTTGCTCGCGCCGTCCCGCGCGCGCACGACCCAGCAGTACTGCGTCTCCGGCAGCAGGCCCGCGACGCTCTGGCAGGTGGCGCCGGCGCCGGTCGTGGCGCGCGGCGGCGCAAGGAAGTTCTGCAGACCCGCGATCGTCGCTTCATACACGTCATAGCGGAGGTCGCCCGCCGCGGTCAGATCGTCGGCGCCCGGCGCCCAGCAGAGCTCCGCGCCCGTCCCGTCCGGCGTGAGCGTCGCCGAGGTGACGCCCGCGAAGGTCGGCGGCGTCGCGTCGCTGCAGGGATCGGGGTCGGCGCACGAGGCGCGCGCGCCCTCCGCGATCCAGCGCTCCACGAGCCCGATCTGCGCCGCCGCCAGATATGGCGGACCGTCGGCCGGCATCCGGATCCCGACTGGCGGGGAGGCCAGCGAGATCTTCTGCACGATCAGCGACTCCTGCGGCCGGCACGCGACGACCTCGCCGCCGGTCTGGCCGCCCGCGAGCACGCCCGCGCGCGTCGTGAGCGCCAGGCCTGCAGGCGGCGCCGCGCCCGCGTGGCAACGTGTGCAGTTCGCGTCGAGGAGCGGCTGCACCATGCTCGCGTAGTCGATGCAGGCGACCGCGGGCGTCGTGAGGCACTGCTCGATCAGGTTGCCGTCTCGGTTGCTCGCCGCGTCGCGCGCGCGCACGACGAAGCAGTACTCCGTCTCGGGCAGCAGCCCCCCGACGTCCGCGCACAGCGCGCCGGCGGCCGTGGTCGCGCGCGGCGGGACCGTGAAGTCCTGCGCCCCGGGCGCACCGGCCTGGAAGACGTCGTAGCGGAGCGCGTCGGGCGCGGTGAGATCGTCGCTGCCCGCCGACCAGCAGAGCTGTGCACCCGCACCATCCGGGGAGAGCGTCGCGCTCGTGACGCCGCCGAAGGTCGGCGGGACCGCGTCGCTGCAGGGATCGGGCTCGGCGCATGAGCTCCGTGCGCCCTCGGTGATCCAGCGCTCGATCGCGCGGATCGAGGCGTCGTCGAGGTACGGCGGGCCATCGGCCGGCATGCGCACGCCGACGCCGGGCGAGGAGAGCGCGATCTTCTTCCAGAGCAGCGACTCCGCAGGCCGGCAGGCGACGACCTCGCCGCCGGTCTGGCCGCCCGCGAGCACGTTGCCGTGGGTCGTGAGCTGCAGCCCCGCAGGCGGCGTCGCGCCGGAGTGGCAACGCGTGCAGGAGGCGTCGAGGATCGGCTGCACCATCGTCGCGTAGTCGATGCAGGCGACGTCGGGCGTCGTCACGCAGCGCTCGGCGACGTTGCCGTCCCGGTTGCCGGCGCCGTCGCGGGCGCGCACGACGAAGCAGTACGTCGCGCCCGGCAGGAGTCCACCGACCTCCTGGCACGTTCCGCCCGCCTGCAGCGCGTCGGGCGCCGAGGAGAAGTCCTGCTGGCCGGACGCGGTCGCGCGCCAGACCTCGTACAGGATCGCGTCGGAGGCGGTCGCGTCGTCGGTCGCAGGGAGCCAGCAGACCGACGCGCCCGTGCCGTCCGGCGTCAACGTCGCGGAGACGAGGCCGGAGAAGTTCGGCGGGAGCGCGTCGCCGCACGGATCGGGGCCGAGCCATTCCGCCCCGCCCCCGGCCCGGTC
>CAYHCR010000817.1:0-2583 GCA_964354895.1 uncultured Myxococcales bacterium
CGCCATGCAGGGCTGCCTCTGGGAAGGTCCGTGAGGTGCGTTCCGTCAGGGGCAGGTCAGCTTCGGATCCCGAGGCGGTCGCGCAGCGATGCGGGTCGCGTGCGCCTCGCTGCCTCGCCGGCCGAGCAGCCCCTGCGTGATCTTCTTGGAGAGCTCGACGCCGGGCTGGTCGAACGCGTCCACCCCGTAGAGCGCGCCCGCGAACGCGGTGGCCGCCTCCCAGAGGAAGAGGAAGGCGCCGATCTGCTCGGCGTCCACGGCGGGGAGCGTGATCGTCAGCGACGGCCGGCTCGACTCCGCGAGCGCCGCGGTCGTGCCCCGCCGCTCCGCGTCGAGCAGCTGTGCCATCGTCTTGCCGCCCAGGTACCCGAGCTCCTCGTGCTCGCTCCAATAGGGAGGGATCGCGAGCGCGCGGCCGGGCCGCTCGACGCCGACGAAGACGACCGCCTTGTCGTCCGGCCCCTCGATCAGGAGCTGCAGCAGGGAGTGCTGGTCGGTCGCGCCGACCGCGCGGATCGGCGTCGGGCCGACCTCGCGCTTCTTGCCGAGCGACTCGGCCCAGAGCTGCACCCACCAGTCGCCCACGTCGCGCAGCGCGTCCGCGTACGGGAAGAGGACGTGGATGCGGCGGCCCTTGCGGGTGTCAAACGTGTGCAGGAGCGTCGCGAGCAGCGCGGCCGGATTCTCCCGGACGTCCTTCGCCTCACAGCGCACGCGCATCGCGTCCGCGCCGCGACAGACGGCGATCGCGGCGAGGCCGGCGGCGGCGATAGGGACGAGGCCGACGGCGGTCAGCTCCGAGAAGCGGCCGCCCACCGGCGGCGGCACCGGCAGCGTGCGCCAGCCCTCCTGATCGGCGATGCGGCGCAGCGCGCCCTTCGTCGGATCGGTGATCGCCACGATGCGCTCGCGGCTGCCTCCGCCGAGTCGATCCCGCAGGACGAGCAGTTGCGCAAGCGTCTCGGCGGTGCCGCCGGACTTGGAGGCGATCACGAAGCCGGTCTTCGAGAGATCGAGCACGTCGAGCAGCGCGGCGAAGCCGTCCGGATCGGAGTTGTCCGGAAAGAAGACCCGCGCGCCGGCGCGCTGGCCCTTCGCGCGAAGGTTGTGCAGCGGCGAGAGCGCCGAGATCACCGCGCGCGGGCCGAGCGAGCTGCCGCCGATGCCGAGCACGACGAGCTCGTCGAACTGGCTGGCGAGCGACGCGCCCATCGCCTGGGCAGGTTCGCGGATCGAGGCGTCGCCGGGGAGCGCCCACCAGGCCAGCCCACCCGCGGCGCGGGCGGCAGAGACGGCCGCGATCGCAGCGTTGCCGCCCACGTACGCGGCGGCGAGCTCCTCGGGCGTGAGCCCGCCGGCGCCGACCTGCGTGGTGGTCGCGTCGTTGCAGTCGATGGCGAGGCGCGGGACGGCCATGGCGGAGCGCTCCGGGGACGGGAGGGCCCGACTCTACGGCGGAGCCCGCGCGGGCGGCACCCGAAAACGCGGCGAGGCGCCGAGGAGATCCCCGGCGCCCCGTCTGCGAACCGCGCGACCTGCGCCGCGCGGCGTCACGCCAGCAGCGGCGTCACTCCGTCGGCAGATCGACCGTCGAGAAGGCGCTCGTCACGTCGACGAGGTTCGACAGGTTCGTCTCGTCGAAGTCGACGAGCCCGTCGAGATCCGTGCCCTCCACCTTCATCGACTGCACGCTCAGCGCGGCCGCCGTCGAGCGATCCTCGAAGCCGGCCGGCGCAGCCGGGAGCGGGAAGGCGTTCGCGCCGGAGTAGAAGACGTTCCACTCCTTCATCTCCGCGCTCTTCATGTTCACGCGGTAGACGTTCGCGTTCGGCACGGCGCCGTTCGGGCTGTAGGTGCGGTCCGCGGCCGTGTAGGTCGCGTTGTCCTCGAAGCCGACGAAGCCGCCGGGGAACGCCACGTCAGCGTCGAACGCGAACGCGGGACGCATGTCGACGACGCCAGCGAGCGCCGTGCAGCCCGACCGGTCGGCGATCGTGCAGAGCGGCTCCGCGTCGGAGAAGAGCCCGTTGAGGTTCACGGCCAGCGCGATCACGCCGTAGTCGCTGCCCTCGAGGCCGGAGTGCAGCGGCGCCATGCGCAGGACGAGCTCGCCCGTCGAGTTGCCCTCGGCGTCGTTGACCTTGCCGTCCGGGACCTGCCCGTCGTCGACGTTCGCGTCGATGCCGGCCGTGAGTCCGAGCGGGACGACGCCGCGGCCGCCGGTGTTGGCGCCGCCGAGGACGATCGCGCCCGTGAGGTACTGACCACCGAGCTGCGGGAGCGTCGGGATCATCACGTTGCCGCGGAGCGCGAGCTCGTGCGACGCGGTGAGGTCGGCCGAGGCGAACTTCGTGAAGTCCGGTTGGTCGGTGAAGTGGTTGCATCGGCAGATTCTGTTGTCGGCGACGTGGCGGTCGTCGAGCCAATCGGGGATGGGATTACCGCCATCAGCCATCGGCCAACAGCCATCAGCCGATCCCGACAACCGCTGGTTGTCGCATGCGAACCGACGAAGAATGGAATGGGAATCTCTGCTTGACTCGCTGCTGCTTGTGTACTGAACGATGCATAGACACGTCGGTG
>CAYHCR010000818.1:0-2579 GCA_964354895.1 uncultured Myxococcales bacterium
CCCCTCGCTCACCTGGCAGTCGCGCACGATCCGCTTCGCGATCGACGCCGCGCTGGAGGCGATCCCGTGAAGGTCCTCGTGCTGCACGGCCCGAACCTGAACCTGCTCGGGGAGCGCGATCCGACGCTCTACGGCCGCCGCACGCTCGCGGAGCTGGACGCCGCGCTGCACGCCCACGCGGCGGGGCTCGGCCTGCAGCTGCGCTGCTTTCAGTCGAACCACGAGGGCGCGCTGATCGACCGGCTGCACGAGGAGCGCCGCTGGATGGACGCGCTCGTGATCAACCCCGGCGCGCTCGGCCACTATGCCTGGGCGCTGCGCGACGCGATCGAGGCGGTGCGCGTGCGGGCCTTCGAGGTCCACCTCTCCGACGTGAGCCGGCGCGAGGCCTTCCGCCGCGTCTCCGTGCTCGACGAGGTCGTCGAGGGGAAGCTCTTCGGGCGCGGGCTGCAGTCCTACCTCGACGCGCTCGACCGACTCGCGGGGCCGGCCCCTGCGCGCGAGCGTCGGGCGCAGGGGCCCGCCGCGCGGCCCGAGAAGACGCTCGGTCGCAGAGCTGCACGATCGGACGCGACGCCGGTGCCGGGCCGCCCCGGCAAGACCCTCGGGGCCCGCCCGCCGCCGTCCGCGCCGCCGGCCCGACCCGACAAGACGCTCGGTCGCACCGCGCCCGCGCCGGTCCGCGCCGGCAAGACGCTCGGCCGCTCGTCGGAGGAGGCCCCGGCGCGCGCCGGCAAGAGCCTCGGCCGCGCCTCGGAGGACCCGCCGCAGCCGGCCGTCGGGCACGACCGCCGCGCGCTGGCCGACCGGATCCGGGATCGGCTCGCGGGCCGCACCTCCGCCGCCGAGCTCGCGACGTGGGCGAAGCAGGCCTTCGTCGCGCACGCCGAAGGCCCGGCGACGGACGACGGCGATCACGCGCTCGTCGAGGGCGCCCTGCTCGCGCTGCTGCAGCGGCCCGGCGAGCGCGCGCTGATCGAGTGGGTCGCCCGCCTCGACCCGTGAAGGCCGGCGCCGTGGTTGTGCGCAGGCGCCGCGCCCGGTAGATCCGCGCGTCCTATCGGGCCTGCGTCGGGCCTCGCGGAGCGTGCGTGGATCTCGGCTCGGGCAGCCTCTGGATGTGGGGCGGCTTCCTCGGCGTCGTCGTCGTGATGCTCGCGATCGACCTCGGGCTCTTCCACCGGAAGGCCCACGAGGTCACGGCGCGCGAGTCCGCGGCGTGGACGGCCGTCTGGGTCACGCTCGCGCTGGGGTTCTCCGGCTTCGTCTGGTGGACGCAGGGCCAGGAGAAGGCCCTCGAGTTCCTGACCGGCTACGTGATCGAAGAGAGCCTCTCGGTCGACAACCTCTTCGTCATCGCGCTCGTCTTCACGAGCTTCGGCGTGCCGAAGCTCTACCAGCACCGGGTGCTCTTCTGGGGCATCCTCGGCGCGTTCGTGATGCGTGGCGTGATGATCGGGATCGGCGCGCAGTTGGTCGCGCGCTTCCAATTCATCCTCTATGTCTTCGGCGCGTTCCTCGTCTTCACCGGCGTGAAGATGCTGCTCTCGCGCGGCGACGACGATCCGGATCCGCGTGACAACGCGATGCTCAAGCTGTTCCGCCGCGTCGTGCCGTCGACCGACCAGTATGACGGGCAGAATTTTCTGACGAAGCTGAACGGTCGCACCGTCGCGACGCCCCTGTTCGCGGCGCTGATCGTGGTGGAGGCGATGGACCTGGTGTTCGCGGTCGACTCGATCCCGGCGATCTTCGCGATCACGACCGACCCGTTCATCGTGTTCACGTCGAACATCTTCGCGATCCTCGGCCTGCGCTCGCTCTTCTTCCTCCTGGCGAGCCTGCTGCACAAGTTCGTCCACCTGAAGGTCGGACTCGCGGTGATCCTCACGTTCATCGGCGTGAAGATGCTGATCGTGAAGTGGGTCCACGTGCCGATCTGGGTCTCGCTCACCGTGATCCTCGGCGTGCTCGCGACCGCGATGCTGACGAGCCTCTGGGTCACGAGGCGGCAGGCGCCCTCGGCGCCAGAGAAGCCCGCGGGCGATTGATGTGGAGCGTCTGGTGACGTTTCAGCGTCTGGTGACTTTTCAGCGTCTGGTGACCGCGCCGAAGTGACGGACGGTCTCGTCGAGCTCGCGCTCGGCGTCACGGCGCGCCTGCAGCGCCGCCTCCTCGACCCGCCGCTGCACCGCGCGCTTCATCGACTCGAGCGCACGTTTGCAGGCGATCTCCGCGCGCCGCGCCTCCTGCTCCCCGCCGACGGCCGCGACGAGCAACGCGCGCGCGCGGACGACCTCCCCCCGATGCCGCTCTTCTGACGCGAGCACGAGCTGCAGCTCGTCGACGGTCGTGTTCGTCGGTCGCAGCGGCGGGTGCGCGATCAGCTCGTGCAGCGCCCGCTCCGCGTGCTCCCGGACCGCGAGCGCGCGCAGGCTCCGCCCGTGCGCCTCGTCGAGCGCCCGCTCCCGGTGGTCCACCAGCCGCTGCAGCCGCGCGATCGGTCGGGCCATGGGTCCTGGACCTTTGCAAGGCGAGCGCCCGCCATCGGCGTGGCTGGCCCGGCTCTTGAAGTCCAC
>CAYHCR010000819.1:0-2577 GCA_964354895.1 uncultured Myxococcales bacterium
CGGTCTGCTCGTTGATGTAGAAATACGCGCCCTGGACCTGGAACGCGAAGTTCTCATGCAGGTGGTAGGCATACTGCGCCGACACACCCAGATGCGTCGTGAACTTCTGGTTGATCTGGATCGTGGCCGGATAGAGCACGAACTCATGCCGCCCGCCGTCCGCGTACTCCTTCTTCTGGACGGTGTGGAGCAACACGTGGTCGCTCTTCACGACCCACGCCTCCTCGTCGGCCTTGCGCTCGACGGAGCCGGCGGCAGCGGTGGACACGACCGCGCCGAGCCCGGCGCCGGGCGTCGGGTCGACCGTCGCGGGCGGCTCGACGGCGGGCGCTTCAAGCGCCTCGGGGAGGGCGGGCTCGACCGCCGGATCGACGGGCTCCTCGGCGCGCGCTGCGGACGGGAGCGCCGCTCCGGCGAGGAGCACCGCGGCGAGCAGCTGGTTCTTCACGAAGGTCATGGGGTCTCTCGCACGGGCCGGGCGCAGACGACGCGTCCGGCGGGCGTTCGGGAAGGTTTGCAGCACCGGACCGCCGGGGGGCGGCGCCGATCCTGCCGCCTCATCAGAAGAGGAACGTGGCGCCGATGTTGAGGAAGATGAGGTTCGTCAGGCCGGGGTTGCCGGCCTTCGTCCCCTGCGCGGGCTCGGCGCCGGGGGCCTCCTTCTCGGCCTCCGCCCGGCTGACCTGCTCGCGATAGTCGTCGAAGAACGCCAGGTCGAAGAGCTCGATCTTCAGCTGGATGTCCTCGTACGCCCAGAACCGGAGCCCGCCGCCGGCGCCGAACGCGACGTCCTGCCGATCCTCCTGGAGGTACTCCGCGCACTCGGCCCCGCGCCCCGTCCCACCGTTCTGGCAGTAGACGATCGACTCGCGGTGCAGGCCGACGTAGCCACCGCCGGCCGTGAGGAAGACCTGGAAATGGATCGGGACCTCGGTCGCGAGGTTGAGCTTGCCGTAGATCGGCTGCCAGCGCGGCAGGATCAGGGCCTGCCACTGCAGCTGCCAGAGGTCCGCGAAGTCGTTCGGCGTCGCGTTCTTCGGGACTGCGGTCCCGCCGATCACCGGCGAGTCGGCGTAGATCTCGGTCTGCACCTGCTCGGAGACGCTCGTCAGTCCACCGAGCGCGTAGCCGCCACGCAGCTCGACGGCGAAGGTCTCGAAGAGGTTGTAGCCGAGGCCGAGCTCGAAGTTCGTGTGCTCGGTGAGCTTGTTCGTCAGCGTGAAGCCGACGCCCGGGCTCACCTCGAACTTGCCTTTGACGGTGTGGAGACGGTTGCGGACGACGATCTTCTCGACCTTGCTGTCGTCGGCGGTTGCTGCTGCGCGCGCGAGCGGCGGCGCCAGGAGCGCGACCGCCGCGAGCAACACGGGCAGGACGCGGAGGGCCGGGGAGCGGTTCGGGGAGCTCATGCGATCTCTTTGGTCCTCTCGGTGCGGAGGCGACGGCAGGGCTTGCGAATCACTGACAGACGGAGAGGTCGGTGGCGACGTCGACCTCGTAGCAGATCTCGATGGTCTGGAGCGGCTCAGGGATCTGGCCACCGTTCGTACGAAGCACGTTGCGCGGCACGCCTCCCTGGCAGCGGAGCCACTGGTAGCCCTCCGTCGCGGAGGGCGTCACGCGCTGCGCGCAGCGGTTGCGAACGCAGGTCAGGCCCCCGGTGCAGCCGGCGTCGTCGTCGCAGGCGACCGGCGAATCGGGGACGATCGCGACGTCGAGCGAGTCGGCGAACGGCGCGCGGGAGAGCTTGAACTCGCTCTTGAGGCCGGAGACCGCGAAGCCAAGGCTCGCGAGCGCCGCCGAGAAGTCCTCGTCGCAGATGCTCGTCGCGATGCCGCCGGTCTCTCGCGCGACCTGCACGTACCGCGGCGCGTACATCGCGCACTCTGCGGCGCCGCCGGGGTTCGCGACGTCGGGGATCGCGCAGCCGTCGCCCGGGTCGTTCGTGCAGCCCAGGTACGTGCGGCCGCTGCGGTCATCGAAGTCGAGCACGTCCTGCTCCGTCGCCACGATCGCCGCGACGCCGACCGCGCCCTCGTTGCCGAAGCCCTTGAGGCCGTCGAAGAAGCGGGCGAAGAACTTGGCGTCGCCCCACGAAGGACCGTCCTCGCAGCGGCAGTTCGGCCCCGAGTGGCACTCGAGCGCCGCCGCCGGGCTCACGAACGGCAGGCAGGAGCTGTCCTCTTCGTCCGAGACGACGATCACGTAGAGCGAAGCGTCCTCGCGGAGGAACCCCGCGTTGCGCGTCGAGACGACCGGCTCCGTGAGACCGAGCATCGCCGCGAGCAGACCCTTCTCGAGAGGATTGCCGTCCGTCCCGACCTGCACGACCTGCTGGAAGGCGGTGACCGCCTCCTGCGGGCCTCCGACGTTGCAGGCGCCGAAGCCGTCACACGCGATGAAATGCTGGGCCGCCGGCGCACCGGATGGGTGTCGCAGCCAGCCGGGACCGACGCCAGCCGCCTCGTTCTCGCGCTCGGTGTCCGTGGTGACCACGCCGAGGTGAAAATCGATCGGGGGCTGGGCGCTGGTCAGGAAGTTGATGAACGAGGTGAAGTTCTGCGCCAGCTTGATCTG
>CAYHCR010000820.1:0-2574 GCA_964354895.1 uncultured Myxococcales bacterium
AACTCTTGCCGGATCCCGACACGCCTGTCACGCAGACGAACACGCCCAGCGGGATCTCCGCGTCGACGTCCTTCAGATTGTTGTGCGCGGCACCGAGCACCCGCAGTCGGGCTGGACCGAGCGGCCGGCGCTGCCGCGGCACCTCGATGGTCAGCTGGCCGGACAAGTACTGACCGGTGACGCTGCGCGGCTCGGCCAGCACCTTGTCGATCGGACCAGCGGCCACCACTTCGCCGCCGCGCACGCCTGGGCCGGGGCCGAAGTCGATGATGTGATCAGCCGCCCGCATCGTCTCCTCGTCGTGCTCGACCACGACCACCGTGTTGCCGAGGTCCCGCAGCTTCTGGAGCGTGCCGAGGAGCTTGCCGTTGTCGCGCTGGTGCAGGCCGATCGACGGCTCATCCAGGATGTAGACGACCCCGGTCAGCTCGCTGCCCATCTGCGACGCGAGCCGGATGCGCTGGCTCTCGCCGCCGGAGAGCGTGGCCGCGCCGCGATCGAGGGTCAGGTACCCGAGGCCCACGTCGAGCAGGAACCGGAGCCGCGCGAGGATCTCCTTGCGCAATTCCCTGGCGATCTGCGCCTCCGCGCCGTCGAGCGCGAGCGCCTCGAGCCAGGCGTGCGCCTCGGCGATCGTCTGGCGACAGAGCCCGTCGAGCGAGTGGCCGTGGATCTTCACGGCGCGGCTCTCGGGGCGCAGCCGCGCGCCCGTGCAGTCGGTGCACGGCTTGTCGCTGAAGAAGCGCAGGTAATACTTCTTCATCCCGTCCGACTGCGTCTGCTTGAAGCGCCGCATCAGCTGGTGGACGACGCCCTCCCACTGCATGCGGTACGCCCCGCGACCGCCGCCGTCCTGGAACGTGATCGTGAGCTCCTTGCCGCCGGTGCCGAAGAGCACGAGGTCGCGTTGTTTTTTGGGCAGGCTCTCCCACGGCACGTCCTTGTCGAGCGAGAACGCCTCGCAGAGCTGCTCGACCAGCTCGGCCGTCCAGCCCTCCCCGCGCGCGAGCCCGCCCGCCCAGGGTTCCACCGCGCCCTCCGCGATCGAGCGCGTCGGGTCCGGCACGATGCGCTCCGGATCCATCTCCGGCCGCGCGCCGAGGCCGTTGCAGGAGGGGCAGAAGCCCAGCGGCGAGTTGAAGGAGAAGCTCTGCGGGCTGAGCTCCGTGAAGGAGATCGCGCAGTACGGGCAGGAGTTCTGCTCGCTGAAGAGCCGATCGGACGCCTTGTCGCCGGCGGCGTCCGTGACGATCAGCAGCCCTTTACTCTCCCGCAGCGCCGCCTCGACGGAGTCCGTCAGGCGCGCGCGGACGTCGTCCTTGACCACGAGCCGATCGATCACGAGCTCGACGTCATGTTTGCTCTTCTTGTCGAGCGTCGGCCGCTCCGCGCTCACGTCGAGCACGCGACCGTCGAGCCGCATGCGCGAGAAGCCGCGCTTCACCGCGTCGTCGATCAGCTCCTTGTGCTCGCCCTTGCGGTTCGTCACGAGCGGCGCGAGGAGCTGCACCTTGCTCCCGGCCGGGAGCGCGAGGATCGCCGCGACGATCTGCTGCGCGCTCTGCCGTCCGACCGCGCGGGCGCACTGGTGGCAATGCTGCACACCGATCGAGGCCCAGAGCACGCGGAGGTAGTCGTGGACCTCGGTGACGGTGCCGACGGTGGAGCGCGGGTTCGACGAGGCGGACTTCTGCTCGATCGCGATCGTCGGCGAGAGGCCGCGGATCGTGTCGTACTTCGGCTTCTCCATCTGCCCGAGGAACTGCCGGGCGTACGAGGAGAGGCTCTCGACGTAGCGGCGCTGGCCCTCGGCGTAGAGCGTGTCGAAGGCCAGCGACGACTTGCCGCTGCCCGAGACGCCCGTGAAGACCACGAGCCGCTTCTTCGGGATGGCGACGGTGACGTCCTTGAGGTTGTGCTCGCGCGCCCCGCGCACCACGATCTCGTCGGGCTCCATGTCTGACCATCCGTTCAGGTGTGTGGCGTCGGTCTCTACCGCGAGCCCCGGATGCTCGTCGAGGCCGTTCGTCGCGGGGTGGCGGCCTCCGTCGGGCTTCGTGCTCTACTTGGGGCATGCCGCTCCCGCCCGTCGAGCTGGTGCCGTTTCTCTCCGGAACCCCCTTCTTCGGCGGCGTCCGAGAGGAGGCCCTCGCCCGGCTCGCGGGGCTGCTGGTCCTTCGGCGCGTCGCGGGCGGCGCCACGGTCTTCCGGGAGGGCGAGCAGGGCCGCTCGATGTACATCGTGCAGTCCGGCGAGCTCGTCGCCTCCCGGCGGGGAGGTTCGGGCCATCAGGTCCGCCTCGTCCGGTTCCGGCGCGGCGATTTCTTCGGCGACACCTCCTTGATCGCGATGCAGCCGCGCAGCGCCACGGTCGTCGCCGACAAGGACTCCGAGCTCCTCGAGCTGACGAACCAGGACCTCTACCGGCTCTACAAGGAGGACGTGGAGGCCTACGTCCTGATCCTGATGAACGTGAACCGGGAGCTCTGCCGGCGGCTCACCAGCGCCGACTGCCGCATCACCGAGATCGCCGACGACGCGCTCGACGAGCGGACGCAGATCCGGTCCGCGTCC
>CAYHCR010000821.1:0-2569 GCA_964354895.1 uncultured Myxococcales bacterium
ATGAGCCACCGCGTGACGCACAAGGCGATCCAGGTGCACGGCGGCTACGGCTACAGCAAGGAGTACGACGTGGAGCGGCACTACCGCGACGCGCGCATCACCGAGATCTACGAGGGGACGAGCGAGATCCAGCGGATGGTCATCGGCGCCTCGCTGCTGAAGGAGGCGTGATGATCCGCTCGCTCTGTTGTGTCGCGCTCCTGACGCTCTCGGCCGCCGCGGCCGCCGAGGCCCCGATCGTCCCCGCGGTCGACGCCCCGCCGCCGGTCGCCGTCGATCCGAAGCGGGCCGAGCTCGATCGCCTGCCGTTCAACAAGGCGACGGTCGGAGAGATCATCCAGAAGAACCTGCCCGACATCCAGAAATGCTACGAGGACGCGATGGCGCTCCGCGGGCAGACGGGCAGCAATGCGCCGGGCGGCAAGGTCGCCGTCGCGTGGACGATCACGGTGGAGGGCCTGGTCTCGGACGCCAAGGTGAAGAGGTCGGCGATGAAGGACGCGATGGTCACCGACTGCATCGAGCTCGCGGTGCGTGCCTGGGAGTTCCCCAAGCCGCAGCAGGCGACGCCGCTCGAGGTGCCGTTCGAGCTCAAGCCGTTCTCGGGCGCGGCGAAGCCGGCGGCGGACAAGGGCACGCCGGTCGAGAAGAAGAAGTAGATGGAGCTCACGCCCAACGAGACGCAGGCGGCCGTGCGGGACGCCGCGCGCAGGTTCGCGAGGGAGCGGCTCGCGCCGACCGCGCGGGAGCGGGATCGCACGCATCGCTTCCCCCGGGAGGAGGTGCGGGAGCTCGGCGCGCTGGGGCTGCTGGGCGTGAACGTGCCGGAGCGCTTCGGCGGCGCGGAGGCGGGCGTCGTCAGCTACTCGCTGGCGATGACGGAGATCGCGGCGGCCTGCGCGTCGACGTCGGTGACGATGGCCGTCACGAACATGTGTGCAGAGCTCATCGCGCGGTTCGGCACGAAGGAGCAGGCCGAACGCCACGTGCCGAAGCTGGTCTCGGGCGACTATCCGGCCGGCGCGTTCGCGCTCTCCGAGCCGCACGCGGGCTCGGATCCGGCCGCGATGCGCACCTTCGCCGAGCGGCGCGGGGCGCGTTGGGTCCTGCGCGGCGAGAAGGCGTGGATCACCTCCGGCGCGCACGCGGGCGTGATGGTCGTCTGGGCGCGCACGAGCCGCGAGCCGGGCGCGCGCGGGATCTCCTGCTTCCTGGTCGAGGCGGGCACGAAGGGGCTCACCGCCGGGAAGGCCGAAGAGAAGCTCGGCCAGAAGGCGTCGAACACCTGCACGCTCTCGTTCGAGGAGTGCGA
Source organism: uncultured Myxococcales bacterium (assembly GCA_964354895.1). Taxonomy (GTDB): domain Bacteria; phylum Myxococcota; class Myxococcia; order Myxococcales; family Vulgatibacteraceae; genus CAYHCR01. The sequence continues at coordinate 1,313 of CAYHCR010000821.1, forward strand.
GCTCCCGGCGGAGAGCCTGCTCGGCGCGGTGGGCGAGGGCTTCAAGTTCGCCATGATCGCGCTCGACGGTGGCCGCGTCGGCATCGCGTCGCAGGCGGTCGGGATCGGCCGCGCGGCGCTCGAGGCCGCGGCGAAGTATGCGAAGGAGCGGCAGGCGTTCGGCCAGCCGATCGGGGACTTCCAGGCGGTCCGCTTCAAGCTCGCAGACATGAAGACCGAGCTCGACGCGGCGCAGCTGCTGGCGCTCCGGGCCGCGTGGCTCAAGGAGCGGGGCGAGCCCTGCACGAGCGCCGCGGCGATGGCGAAGCTCTTCGCCTCCGAGGCCGCGAACCGCGCCGTCTCCGAGGCGGTGCAGATCCACGGCGGCTATGGCTACACCGATGAGTTCCCGGTCGAGCGCTACCTGCGCGACGCGAAGGTGACGACGATCTACGAGGGCACGAGCGAGATCCAGCGGCTCGTGATCGCGCGCAAGCTCCTCGAGGGGTGAGAGATGAAGACGCGTCCGACGGCGAAGCGCACCAGAGACATCCCCGGGAAGAAGGCCGCGAAGCCGGTCGCGCCCCGCAAGGCCGCGAAGCCGGTCGCGCCGCGCAAGGCCGTGAAGCCGGTCGCGCCACGAAAGGCCGCGAAGCCGGTCGCGCCGCGAAAGGCCGCGAAGCCGGGCGCGCCGCGAAAGGCCGCGAAGCCGGTCGCGCCCGCCGCAGCGAGGCGGCCGGCAGACGTTCCACTCACCTTCGACGCCGCCGCCCGCGCCGCGATCGCGCGGGCCCAGAAGGCGTGGGAGCAGGGCGCGCTCGCCTCGACGCTCGCGAAGCTGCCGGCCCGCAAGGCGGCCTTCACGACCGACTCCGGCATCCCGATCCCCGCGCTGCTGACGCCCGCAGATCGTCCGGCGGAGCGCTACCTCGCCGATCTCGGCTTTCCGGGCGAGTATCCGTTCACGCGCGGGCCGCAGCCGACGATGTATCGCGGCCGGCTCTGGACGATGCGTCAGTTCGCCGGCTTCGGCACGCCCGAAGACACGAACAAGCGATTCAAGTATCTGCTCGGCCAGGGCATGATGGGCCTCTCCACCGCCTTCGACATGCCCGCCCTCATGGGCTACGACTGCGATCACCCGCTCAGCCTCGGCGAGGTCGGCAAGGAGGGCGTGAGCGCCTCGTCGCTCAGGGACTTCGAGGTCCTCTACGACGGGATCCCGCTCGACAAGGTCACCACCTCGATGACGATCAACGCGAGCGCCATCTACGCGCT
>CAYHCR010000822.1:0-2559 GCA_964354895.1 uncultured Myxococcales bacterium
CCAGACTGGGATGGCAAGTTGCGGGTGCCGAACCTCGCGCTGCTGCAGACCTACATGGACCCGAGCGACCACGAGGGAATGTGGATCGAGCTGACCCAGCGCCTGCTCGCGGGACCCGACTACTGGCACGCCTACGAGGCCGTTCTCGACCACGACGCGATCGGCGCGGCGAAGCGGGTCACGATCCCGACCCTCTACGTCAACCCGACCGAGGACATGCTCATCCCGCAGACGAAGTTCCTGCACTCGGTGACGCCGGGCGCGTCGTACGCCGAGATCCCGGGCTCGGCCGACGTCGTGATGATGAAGCCCGAGGGCTTCGCGCGCGTCGTCACGGAGTTCTGCGGGTAGCGGCGACAGAGCAGGGCTCGCTCCGGCGAGCGCCCGCGTGTCGAGGCGGTAGACAGCCTCCTTCGATCTGGACTCGCCGCGGGCGACCCGCGCTCCGTCGGGCTACTCTCCTGCCAGGCATGGAACAGTCGCCTACGACCCTCGACGCAGCCCCGCGGGCGATGTCGGCGCGCAAGCAGATCGCGCTGATCGCTCACGACAATCGCAAGCCCGACCTGCTCGAGTGGGCGCGCTTCAACCGCGACACGCTTGCCGAGCACGAGCTCTTCGCGACGGGCACCACCGGCGCGCTGCTCGGCCACGAGCTCGGGCTGTCAGTGCACCGCTATCTCAGCGGCCCGCTCGGAGGCGATCAGCAGGTCGGCGCTGCGATCGCGGAAGGTCGAATCGACTTCGTCGTCTTCTTCTGGGATCCGCTCGAGCCACATCCTCACGACGTCGACGTGAAGGCGCTGCTGCGGATCGCGGTCGTCTACAACGTGCCGATCGCCTGCAACCGCGCGACTGCGGACTTCGTCCTCTCGAGCCCGCTCATGGGCAGCGAGTACCGCCGCGTCCCGCCCGCCGCGTAGCGGCAGCAGGCGGGACGGGCCCGGCTTCGGTCAGACCGGCCGGCGAAGCTCCGCCTCGGCGCGAAGCCAGTTGTCGAGGTCGCTACCGCCCTCGCCCGAGAGGGAGATCTCGAACGCCCGGCGGGCGATCTCCTCGTCGGTGACCTGCTGCTCGGCGCTGCGCTCCTCGCGCAGGCTGGTCTCCTGCTGCGCCGCCCGGGAAACCGTCCTGGTCGCCATCTCTCCAACCTCCTTGATCAGAATGCAGTGTGCCGCGTGCCTCCTCACGTGAGACCGGAAGCGCGGCACATTCAGCGTAGGCCGGCTGCACCCATCGCCGGGTCGCAGGGTCGAGAACATCGTGACTCGATCTGGAGAGCGCCATGCGGGGGCGGGGCGGCGATGGGCCCCGACCGAGGCCGGGCTTGCATTGCTGCGTTTCGTGGATAAGATCGCTCCAGGCAGATGGGCGCGAAGAAGAAGAAGCTGAAGAAGGCCGCGAAGCCCGACAAGGCTCAGCGTGATGTGCTGCGCGATCTGGGTGCGAATCGTCGCCGTCGCGACAAGCTCACAGCACGCGTCGCCGAAGAGCGCGACCTCCTGAGCGGCCTGCTCGCGGCAGGGGCTGCAGCCGGTGTGGCGGTGGCCGAGCTTGCCGAGCAGGCAGGTCTCAGCCGTATCCAGGCGACCCGGCTCCTCGCTCCCGCAGCGGCCGCGCCCAAGCCGGCTGCCGCCAAGCCTGCTGCCGCTAAGCCCGCTGCCGCTAAGCCCGCTGCCGCTAAGCCCGCAGTGCCCGCCAAGCCTGCCGCGCCCAAGCCTGCCGCGCCCGCCAGGCCGGCCGCCCGGGCCGCCGCCGGCCCCCGCAAGGCGGCCCCGCGGCGGGCGGCGACGACCAGGCCGAAGACGGCGTAGCGCCGGCGCGTCCGCCGCGAGGCTCTCGCCGGCCCCCGGCACTCCACCGGCTGGTCACCGAAACGTAACCCCCTCGGCCGTCGGCAGGTGTGACACTCACTCTGGTGTCTACGACCTCGGACTCGCTCGAGCTCGTCACGGAGCCGGCCACGGGCTCTCTGGAAGACGGGCTGCTCGCGGAGCTGATCGCCCTCCGCGAGGAGGTCGAGCGGGAGGGCCGCGAAGCGTTCGAGGCCTGGCGCCCGCGCATCGACCGACGTGGGTCCCAGCCGAGCGCTCTGAACCTGGCCTGCTACCTCGCCCTTCGGCGGCGCGACCTGCGTGAGCTCCAGGAAGGGCTGATGCCGCTCGGCCTGTCGTCGCTCGGTCGCTGCGAGGCCCGTGTCCTGCCGAACCTCGACGCCGTGATCGCGACGCTCGCCCGCGTCGTCGGCACGCCCGGGATCACGCAGCATCCACGTTCCGAGGCGTTCTTCCGCGGCAACCGGCTGCTCGCACGGCACACGGAGGCCGTGTTCGGGCCGGCGCCGGCGAACCGCCAGGTCCGGATCATGGTCACGCTGCCGAGCGAGGCCGCCGACGACGCGGCGTTCGTGAAGGATCTCGTCGTTCGCGGCATGGATGTCGCCCGGATCAACTGCGCCCACGACGGCGCCGAGGCCTGGGAGGCGATGGCGGCGCACGTCCGCCGCGCCTCGGCGGAGACGGGCCGGCCCTGCCGGGTCTCGATGGACCTCTGCGGGCC
>CAYHCR010000823.1:0-2555 GCA_964354895.1 uncultured Myxococcales bacterium
CGGAAGAGCCCGCGCCCGGCGTGGATCAGGGCGGAGGTGCGGCCGTGCATCACCTGACGCGCGGGGCCGACCGCGCCGCCGAACGCCTCGGCGATCGCCTGGTGGCCGAGGCAGACGCCCAGGATCGGCAGGCGCCCCGAGAAGACGCGCACCGCCTCGACGCAGCAGCCGGCGCGCGCGGGCGTGCCGGGCCCGGGAGAGAGCAGCAGCCGCTCGGGGCGCAGGGCCGCGATCTCCGCAGGGGAGATCGAGTCGCTCTCCACGACGTGCAGCACCGCGCCGAGCTCGCGGAGGTACTGCACGAGGTTGAACGTGAAGGAGTCGTGGTTGTCGAGGACGAGGATCACGATGCCCTGCGACGCTTCCCCTTCGCGACGACGGGTGCGGCGGAGACGGCCTCGGTCTCCGGGGCGAGCAGCGTGAGGCTCCCGCCGGTGGAGAGCGTCAGGAGGCACGGCAGCTCGATCCCCGCCTCGGCGCGGCGCGCGAGCACCGCCTCGACGAGCGCGATCGCCTCGGCCCGATCGGCCGGGCCCGCCTTGGGCCGCAGCCCGTCGTAGAGGCCGTGCTCCGCCACCGTCGCGGGCGGGGGCGTCAACGTCAGCCGGCCGAGCTCGTAGACGACGACCGCGCGCGCGTGCGGGAAGACCACGCCGCCCTCGGGGCCGTCGACGACGAAGCCCGCGCCGCCGCCGCCCGGCTCGAACGGCTCGCTGCCGTCGATCAGCGCCTGCATCGCGGCCGCCCGCGCCTTGGCGGCCGTGGTGCGACCGGGCAGGCCGGCGAGCGCCTTGCCGAGCTTGTCGACCGCCCGCACCGCCGAGGAGGCCGCCGCCTTCGCGTCGGAGGTCGCCGCGAGGATCTCGGCCTCGACGCCGCCTGTCACGCGATCCACGCGCACCGCCCGGTCCGCGAGGAAGAGCGCGCCGTCCACGCGACCGTCCGGCAGCCCGCGCACGAGCCCCACGAGCCCCGTCCCGAACGGGCCGAGGGGCAGCCCGTCGCTCGCCGACAGACGTGCCGGCTCGCCGAGCGGCTCGAGCAGCGCGTCGATCGCGGCGAGCGGCGCGCGCCCCTCGAGGAAGCGGCGCTGGCCGGGCGTCTCGAGCACGGCGACGTCGCCGGCGAGGTGCACGACGAGGTCGGGCAGTCCTGCGGCGTCGAGGAGCGCGGAGACCCGCAGGGCTTCCCCTGAGAGCCCCGTCGCGACGACCACCGCGGCGTGGCGGCTGCCGGCGAGGCGCGGGAAGAGATGCCGGGGATCGGCCGCGACGCCGGGGAGGCGACGCGAGAGACGGTACGAGGCGGGGGGCGGGGTCGGCATGCCGCGCAACCTAGCGAACGTCGCGGCGACGCGCAGCGCGGTGGCGGGGCGGCCCGATCGATCCGACGGGAGCGATCGGGCCGCCTTGGAGCTCACCGCGTCACGGGCAGTCGAGCGCCGTGTCGAGCGCGTCGATCGCGGCCTCGGCTCGCTCGGCAGCCGCCGCCGCGTCGGCCGCGTTCGCGACGCCGAGGACCACGTCGGCCTTCGCCGGGTCGGCCACGCGCACCGCGCGATCGAGCAGCGGCAGCCAGACCTTGAGGAACTCGAACGAGGCCGTGCGGTCGGCACCGTCCGAGCAGGCGAGCTCCTGGAGCCGCTGCCGCGCGATCAGCGCCGCGGCCCGGTTGAGCGCCACGTCGACCTGCGCGAGCGCGCGGGTCCGCAGCTCCGCGTGCGTGAACGTCGCGGGATCGACGTTCGTCACGCCTTCGACGTCCCGCCAGCAGCGCACCGCGTAGAGGCCGTCGAGCACGCGGTCGTACGTCTCACGACCCGCGCCCATGACGTCGGCGGCGATGCCGATCGGCGCCGCTTCACGCTGAACGCCGCCGTTGAAGTACGCGAGCGCGCTGTCGACGTCCTTCGGGGAGGTGTCGGCGCTGCGGGACTCCTTGAAGGTCGAGACGACGAAGAACCAGGAGAGCGCTGCCTCAAGGCGCGCAGCGTGGACCGTGGGATCTCCCTGCCCCGTCTGGCCGGCCGCGAAGGCCGCGTTCACGATCGGGAGCAGCTTCGCCGGTCCGACGCAGAAGTCGGGGTTCGCCTCAGGCACGCCGGCGTCCGTGCACGCGCCCGCCGCGGGTTTCGGATAGTGCGGATCGTTGCGGCGCTCGACCCGGGAGCCGAGCCCCTGATCGACCGCGTACGCCTCCCGTGCCTCCGTGAAGTCATCGGAGGTCGGCGCGCTGGCCTTGTCCCACAGCAGCGCGCCGATCGCCTCGAAGGCCTCGGTCCGCGCGATGGTGGAGACCGACGGCTCGACGTTCACGTAGGGGCCGGCGTCCGTGACACACGCGGGCCACGCGTCGTCCGCCGCCGGCTCGCGCGGGCGATAGTCATCCGCCTTCGGCGCGCATGCGGTGACGTCCTCCGCCCACGGATCGCACAGCGTGTTCGGCGCCCCGCCGGTGCCACCCGTACCGCCGCCCGAGCCGCCTTCGCTCCCTCCGCCAAAGCCGCCTTCGCTCCCCCCGCCCGAGCCGCCCGACGGCGTCTCCACGGGGTCCTC
>CAYHCR010000824.1:0-2552 GCA_964354895.1 uncultured Myxococcales bacterium
GGGGGGGGGGGGGGGGGGGGGGGGGGGGGGGGGGGGAGGGGGGGGGGGGGGTGGGACGATCGCGCTGGCCGCGGCCAGGGTGACTCGTGCTGCGGTTCGGACAATCTGCATGCAGCTGCACACCTTGACAGCGCCCTCCGGCCGGTCCTGCGGTCACCGGGGCGCTCCGGCTGTTCCGGGGCACCAGCGCCACCCCGTCGTCCCCGACACGCTCGTCTCGCTCCGCGGCGCGAGCGGCGGCCTCTTCGCGCTGCTCCGGTTGACCGGGGACGACCCGACGCGCGAGGAGCGGCGGGTCCGCGCGTTCGGCCCGAGCTCCCGTCCTCTCTCGATCGGGTTCGCGGCCGGTCACCTCGTCGCGCGCACGCTCCGCTGCGCCGACGATCGCTGCTGGGACGTCGTGACGCTCGAGGCCGTCGACGGCTGCGACGACTGGGAGCTCCCGCCGGGCCCGACGGACCCGCGCTTCACGTACTCCAACCTCGTCGTTCACGGCGATCGCCTCGCCTGGATCGAGCCGCAGGCGGACGAGAGCGGCCTCGTGCGCCTGTATGACGTGGCCACGCGCAGCGCCCTGCCGCTCGAGCCTCCCATCGCGACCTGGAGCTCCGGTCGCCTGCTGCTGGACGATCGTTTCCTCCTCCTCGATCGCCGTGACGCGGGCGCGCTGGTCAACGTGGCGCGGGACCTCGTGACCGGCGAGGAGCAGACCCTCACGCAATACGCCCAGACGCTCGTGGTCGGCGACGGGATCGCGGTGGGCGCCAATCTTGAGCGGGCGCCTGCGACCGCGAGGATCGCCGGTGGTCGCGCCCCGACCCGCGAGACCCTCGCTCCGCGCCCAGCGGCCCGTCGACGACCCTCCGTGGCCCGAAGGTCAGCGCTTCGGCGGCTCCGGCCGGGCGGCTCGTCGTCCCGCGTTCGGAGCTTCGACGGTGACGTCCAGGGCGCGAGCCGGGCCCGCGCTCCATGCGTCCGACGGCAGCCCCTTGCGACACCCCGGGCTCCCGTGGCGGGATACCGGCCATGCTCCGCCGCCCCCGCCCGTCCCTTGACGCGATCGTCGTGCTCGCCGTGTGCCTGATGGGCCTCGCGACGGGCTGCCAGCCGTCGGCTCCCTCGAAGCCTGCCGCCTGCTCGTCCGACGATGCGTGCGAGCTCGACACATGTTCGTGCGGATGCACTGCTTTTCTCCTCGGCACGAGGGCCGAAGCGCTCGCGGGGTGCAAGGCCCTGCGCTGCTTCGCCGACCCCTGTCACCAGCTGCGCGCCTCGTGTGTCCAGGGGAGGTGCGAGGTCGTCGAAGAGTGAGGTCGCGGCGCTTCGAGGCGCCGAACGACCCGGGGCCGCCGGCACCTCGCTCCGCGCCCCGTCACCGAAACGCAGCCGCGATCGCTGCGCGCAGCTGTGTCGCTCGTCGTCCGATGAGCCGGCACAGCGCTCAAGTCTGGCGGAGTTCTCCTCGCCTCTGCGTCGAATCGGCGGCGCAAGCTACGCACGAGGTGCGTTGAATGACCCGTCTTTCCCGTCAGCGTCCGGACTGGCCGGACTTCCGCTGGGACCAGGCTGTCCTGGCCGCCCGGCGGACCGAGATCCGCCACCGGCAGGGCCGTCTGCTGGGCCGCAAGGAAGGGCTGGGCGTCGCTCTGCAGAAGGAGGCCAGGGTCGAGACCCTGACGCTGGACGGCCTGACGTCCCGCGAGCTCAAGGCCGAGACGCTCGGTCCCGCCGCGGCGTGGAGCACCGCGGGGCCGGCGCTGAAGTCCGCGGGCACGCGGAGCGCCGTGCGTGGGAGCTCGGCGAAGCGCGCCGCGTCGGCTCGCGCCCCTTCACCGCCGCGAGCGGTTCTTCCGGCGCGCCTCCTTCGCGGCCTTGCGCTGCTGCTTCTTCGCGCGCGCCCCGGCGTCGCCGGGCTTCGTCCGAGGCCTGGCGGGATCGAGCGGGGCGCCGGCGAGCCCGCCCGCGAGGTTGGTGGCGATCCACTCCTTCGGCCCCTCCTCCGAGCGGAGGTCGAAGCCCGCGGCACCACCGCCCGCGAAGAACGACTTGGCCATCCCGAACTTGCGTGGGTCTCCCAGCGCCGCCGCGAGCCGCTTCGCCGCGTCGCCGTCGAGCACCCGCAGACATTCCGCCGCCTGCGGCAGCCCGGCGGCCCGTCCGAGCCAGACATAAAAGGCGCGGCACTCCTCGATGATCGCCGGTGCCTCGGCGGGCTCGACGACGACCTTCCGCGGGATCCACTCGAAGACGGCCTCGCGCAGCCCGGAGGGCCCCATCGTCGCGATGGTTTCGCCGCGGTAGTTCGCCGAGAAGTGGAGCAGGTTCTGCGCGAAGCCCGGCTCCTCCAGCGACGCGGCCTCCGGTGACGCGACGAAGGCCGCGAAGAGCGGCGCCTCGATCGCGAGTCGCGCGTCCTCGTCGATCGCCCCGTCATGCCGATCCAGCGCCTTCAACGCTGCGAGCAGCTCTGCTGGTGTGCATGGGTCCCGGCCAACCGCCGTCGCGTCCTTCTGCTTCGCCCCGGGGCTCGCGACTGCCGATCCGGCCGCGAG
>CAYHCR010000825.1:0-2544 GCA_964354895.1 uncultured Myxococcales bacterium
TCAAGATCGAGGACGACGGCGTCTCCCGGCGGCACGCCAAGATCGTCAAGGCGCCCGACGGCACCGTCCAGCTCGTCGACCTGAACTCCACCAACGGCACCTTCTTCAACGGCGCCCGCATCGACGTCGCGGCCCTCAAGGACGGCGACAAGATCCAGGTCGGCTCGGCGACCATCCTGAAGTTCAGCTACCAGGACGCGCTCGAAGAGAAGTTCCAGAAGAGCCTGTATGACTCGGCCACGCGGGACGGGCTGACGCGCATCTACAACAAGCGCTTCTTCATCGATCGGCTCAAGGAGGAGTACAGCTACTCCATCCGTCACCGACTGCCGCTGTCGCTCGTCCTCTTCGACATCGACTTCTTCAAGAAGATCAACGACACGCACGGGCATCAGGCCGGCGATCTCGTGCTCTCGACGCTGGCGACGAAGGTCAACGACACGATCCGGACCGAGGACATCTTCTGCAGGTACGGCGGCGAAGAGTTCGCGATCATCATGCGCGAGACGGAGGAGGACAAGGCGTTCATCTTCGCCGAGCGCGTCCGTCGGCTCGTGCAGGTGCACGAGTTCTCGTTCCAGGGCGCGAAGATTCCGGTGACGATCTCGCTCGGCGTGGCGATGCTCCGCGACGCGAACTTCGCGTCCCCCGACGACCTGATCGTCGGCGCCGACAAGTACCTGTATCGAGCCAAACAGAGCGGCCGCAACCGCGTGGAAGCGCGGATGATCTCGGGCTGATCGTCCCGCGCGTGTCGCCCTGTGTTGCGCTGGCTTCGCCCCTCGGACCTCACGGCCGGTAGCGCGCGAGCACTCCGTCGCGGGAGGCGTTCGGCGTCGGACCGGTGAAGAAGTCCCCGCCTGCCGCGGCGGCCGAGCCGTCGTCGAACGCGAAGACCGCATGCAGGTTCACCGCCGGCTCGCTCATCGAGTCGTCCTGCCAGACGCCGCCGCTCCTGCGGAACTTGGCGCCGCCCGCGCCGACGACGAAGACCGTGCCGTCGGCCGCGACCGAGACGCCGTTGAGCAGCGAGGCGAAGCCCGGGAGCGGCTCGTTGACGAAGGCGTCGGCGACCGCATCGTACCGGAGCAGCTGTGCAGGCGGACCGCCGACCGCCCAGACCTCGCCGGCGTTCGCCGAGACCGTGAAGAGCGTCGTGCCGATCGGCGCGTCGTACCAGCGGAAGGCGGCCCCGTCCCACCGCAGGATCGCGCCGCCCTGGCCGACCATCCAGACGTTCCCCGCGCCGTCGCCCGCGACCTTGTAGAGCGCGACGCCGCGCGGGTCGGGCAGGGTGACCCGGCTCCAGCTCGCCCCGTCCCAGCGCAGCACGACGTCGTCGTCGCCTGCGCCGCTGACCGTGCCGCCGACCGCCCACGCGTCGGTCTCGCTCGCCGCCCACGCGCCGAAGAGCGTCGCGTTCGTCCCGCTCTCGTGCGGCGTCGCGACCGAGCCGGCCGCGCGCAGGATCGTCCCGTGTTCGCCGACGGCCCACGCGCCCCCGGCGTGGTCGTCGGTGACCCACCAGAGCGTCTCGGGGAGGTCGAGCGCGAGCGGGATCATCGCGCGCTCGGAGCCGTGCGCGAGGTACGCGGGGGGGCCGTTGCCCAGGCCACCGCCGGCCGCCCAGAGGTCATCGAGCGAGCGGCCGAACGTGGAGAGCAGCACGGTGGGCAGGCCCTCGATCGTCGGCTTCCAGCCCGGCTCGCACTTGCCGAACTCATAATCGGGCCCGCACTCGCACTCGCAGAGCCGACGCATCGCAGGGTCCGCGGCGTTGCAGGCCATCGTGATCGGCAGCGTCGCCTCGGCGAAGGGCCCGGCCTTCCGCCCGATCCGCAGCTCGAGCTCGTACTCGGGCCCGGCCATGTCGCGGCCCAGGAAATTGGGGCAGATCGGCACGTTCGCCAGATCGCTGATCCGGTCCCACGCCGGCTCGCCGTACGAACCATCCGAGGCGATCGCGAGGTCGATGTGGGTGCGGCGATCCTCCGCCAGGTAGTTGCCGGTGCGCGCGTCGCGCAGGCGACCGCGGATCTCCAGCTCCTTCGTGCAGACGCCGCGCACGCGGGCGCCGACGAAGATCACGTGGCCGCCCTGCAGCGGCTGGATGAGGTCCGCGACCCCGCCGCTCGCGATCTCCTGGAAGCCCGAGCCGTCCGGCGCCTGCTGGCCGAACGCGACGATCTCGGGCGTCGCCTCCGCGCCGCCGATGATCACGCAGCCGCCGCTGCCGCCTTCGCCCTCCGAGGAGGGAGGGGCCTCGTCGTCACAGCCGGTCCCTGCGGACAGCATTGCAATGACAGGCAGGGCGAGGAGCAGCGGACCTGCGAGCCGGCGCATGGCGATCCCTCGTCGGGCGCCTCAGAAGCAGCCTGCGTCCCGGACCTTCGGATAGTAGTAGAGGAAGACGTTGCAGTGCTCGCTCGTCTCCACCTTGCCGCCGAAGTCGTAGCAGCACTCCTTGTCGGGGTTGCCGCACGTGCCCGCGGGCGCCGTATAGGTGCAGGTCCACGAGATGCCGCCGTCGGTCGGGATCGTGAT
>CAYHCR010000826.1:0-2543 GCA_964354895.1 uncultured Myxococcales bacterium
GAAGCGCGAGACGCCGTCCGGCCCGCGCGCGCAGGTGAGGCCCGGGCCGCACGCTGTGCCGAACGGCTCGCAGGCGTCCACACAGGCTTGGCCGACGCAGAGCTGCCCGGCGAGACAGCCATCTTCGCAGGAGCGCTGGCAGCGATTCCCGGACGCGCCGGCCACCGCTTCACACACTAGCGGCTCGACGCACGGCGCGTAGTCAGAGCAGGCCGCGCCCTCCTCGCCTGCGGCGGCCGGGAGGCAGAACGAGCCCGTGCGGCTCGGGACCACGCCGCACCGCGGGCGCTCGCCCGGGCACTCTCCATCGACCGCGCAGGTCAGCTCGGCCGCGCACTCGCCGTCGAGACAGATCCAGCCGTCGGGGCAGGTGTCGTCGCCCGCGCACGGGAACGGCTCGAGATCCGCGAGCTCGTCGAAGAAGCCGCAGCTCGCGCTCGAGCAGCCCAGCGCCAGGAGCAGAGCGATCCGCCGGATCATGGCAGCCACCCCTTCGCCCCGGACGCGGCGCCGTCGCCGGTCGGGAGCGGGACGGCCGCCTCTTCGGGCGTGTCAGCGAAGCCGAGCAGGAGCAGGCCGGGGACGAGCGCGAGCGCGCCGACCGTGCCGAGGCCGAGCGAGACCGACCGATACGTGGCGGCGTCGTCGGCCGCCGCGGTGATCGCCGGCGAGGTCGGGAGCGTGCCGTCGCGGATCGCGCCGAGCTCGGAGACGGTCATCGCCCCGAACACGCCCGAGCCGCCCAACAGGACTCCGCCACCGATCGAGAGGACCCAGCCTGCGGTCGAGAGCCGCTCCGCGCGGACGATGCGGGCGAGCCGGGCATCCTCGGCCGCGACCTTCTGCGCGGCCGCCTCCCGCAGCGCGTCCTCCTTCGCACGCACGACCGCCTCCGCGCGCGCGGCGGCCGTCTCCCGCAGCTTCGTCGCGCCGACACAAGAGGGACCCGAGCCCAGGCCGCAGCCATGATCGAACGCGGCGAGCGCCTCGCGCTCCCGCGCTGCGTCCGGCGCGAGCAGCTCCCCGAGCACCAGACAGCTCTGCGCCCGTCCCGCCCGGCAGGTCTTGTCGTAGAGGCCCGTCGCCCGGACCTCGTCTCGCGGCAGCCCGGCGCCAGCGAGCAGGAGCTCGGCGAGGAGCACGCAGCCCTCGCTCTCGCCGGCGTCGCAGGCCCGCGAGAAGGCGTCGGCGGACTTCGCCGGATCGCGCGTGACCTCGTTGGTCCCCGCGTACAGCCTGCCCAGCGCCATACAGCCGGCGCGCTCGCCGAGATCACACGCCCGCTGATCGAGGCTGAGCGCGCGGAAGACGTCTCGCGGGACGCCGCGGCCGACGAGGTGGAGCCGGGCAAGCGAGAAGCAGCCGCCCCCGTCACCGGCCTCGCAGGCCTCCGAGTAGTACCGCACGGCGTCCACCGTGCTGACGGCGACACCGAGGCCCGCTTCGTTCGCCTGGCCCAGCGCCGTGCAGCCGGGCGCGTAGGCGAGCGTGCAGGCGCGCCGATACATCGCGAGGGCCTTCCCGTCGTCGCTCGCGAACGGCCAGACGCCGTTCGCATGCATCACGCCGAGGAAGTGGCAGTCCTCTGCTGCGCCGCGCGCACAGGCGGCGTCGCGCTCTTCGGTCCGATCGAGCAGCTCGACCTCGCGGCCGGCCTCCAGCTCCAGGCGGGCGCGCAGGACCTCGGCGACGCGCGCGTCCTCCGGCATGGAGCGATAGACCGCGAGGAACGCGTCCACGGAGGCGAGCTTCTGCTCCTTGCTCTTGCGCTTGAGCCGCAGGTAGCCGGCGATCGTCTGGAAGTGCTGCTCGAGCCCGAGGCGCTGGATGCGGAGCGCGTTCGCGTAGGCGCGCCACGAGGTACAGCCGCCGCCCGCCTGCTCGGCGTAGGGGTTGCCCTTGGCGAGCGCCGCGAGCTTGCACCATGCGGCTGCCTTCTCGTCGGCGGTGGCCTTGCCCTCCTCCGCGTCGAGCGCCGCCTCGAGCAATTGTTCGGCCTGCATGTTCACCGCGGCGAGGCCGGCCGCGGTCGTGACGTTGACCTTCGGCACCCGGATCTCGACGGAGGAGCCGAAGTCGAGCTCCGAACCGCCGGAGCCGCCCGCGAGGACGAAGGCGCCCAGATCCGGCGCCGCTTCGGGGCCGCCTGCGAAGCTCCACGCCGCCCCCTCCCCGAGCAGCTCCGGCGTCTGGCTGCGGTCCTTCACGAGCGTCTGCAGCGCGTCTCGGACCCAGGCATGCGCCTCTTCGAGCGAGATCTGCCGGTTCGCGTCGCGATCCGCCCAGCCGCGCAGGGCGCCGAGCAGCAGGTAGCTGAACGCGGGCCGGGACGCCCCGGGCAGCGGGCCGGCGAACTGATCGCCCTTCCCGGCGGTCAGCACCGCCGTCCGGCGCAGCTCGCCGGGTACCGCCACCGGGAGCAGCGGCTGCAGGCCCCGTACGAGCGCCTGCCCGGACGCGCTGCGGCCGCTGAAGCAGGCGTCGAGCACGACGACCGCCTGCGCCTGCGCGCCTTTCCCGAGGAGCGCGAGGAGCTCGCGCTG
>CAYHCR010000827.1:0-2541 GCA_964354895.1 uncultured Myxococcales bacterium
CAGCGGCCTCGCGCGGTAGCGCTGGGGGTTTCCCCTCTCGCGCCGCGCCGAGCGGCCGGTGCACCGTGGCAGGTGCGTGCCCCTCCTCCTCGCCATCGTCGTCGTCGCGGCCCTCGCCGCGGACAGCTCTGCGCCCGTCCGCGAGCGGGCGGCCGCTGCCGCTGACGCTGACGCCGACGCCGACGCTGACGCCGACGCCGACGCCGCCGCCGCCGCCGCCCCTGCCGCCGACGGCCTCCGCGCCACCGTCCGCGATCGCGCCCTCCGCCCGGTCACGCTCGACGACGACCGCGCAGGCTCCACCGTCCGCCGCGACGATCTCGAGCGCCGCCTGCCCCGCTCGGCCCCCGACGCGCTCCGCTTCGAGCCCGGCGTCTTCGTGCAGCAGACCGCGCACGGCCAGGGCTCCGCGTTCATCCGCGGTCTCACCGGCCAGCAGACGGTCCTGCTCTTCGACGGTATCCGGCTCAACAACTCGACCTACCGGCAGGGTCCGAACCAGTACTTCTTCACGCTCGACGCGCGCACCCTCGACTCGATCGAGGTGATGCGCGGCGGCGGGTCGACCGAGTGGGGCTCCGACGCGCTCGGCGGCGTCGTGCTCGCGCACCCGCGCCTCGCCCCCCTCGACGCGCCGGCCGCCGGGCTCTGGCCCCGCTTCAGCGCGCGCCTCGGCTCGGCCGATGACGAGCGCGGCGGACGCCTCGAACTCCCGTGGGCGCTGCCGGGCGTGATCGCGTTCCGGGGCGGCGTCGGCGCGCGTCGCGTCGGGCTGCTCGAGAGCGCGGGCCCGGTCGAAGGGCTCGACTCCGGCGAGCCGGCGCTCGTCCCGCGGTACGCCGAGGACGGGCGCACGCAGCTCGGCACGGGCTTCGGTGAGCTCACCTTCGACGCGCGGCTCACGGGCGTGATCACGTCGGGCCATACGCTCACCGCGGCGCTCTACGGCTACCGGCAGTACGACGCGCCGCGCACCGATCAGTGCCCGCCGGCCTACGCGCCGAGCGACGAGTGCATGATCTACCTGGAGCAGTTTCGCACCCTCGCCTACCTCGCGTACGAGAGCGCGCCGGGGCCCTTGGACTCGCTGCGCGCGACGCTCTCGCTGCAGCGCCAGCACGAGAAGCGCGAGTCGAACCGGCCGCGCTCGTTCGTGCGGACCACCGGCCGCGACGACGTCGAGACGATCGGCGTGAGCGTGCGGGGCGGCAGCGAGCGGCTCGCGCTCCACGGCCCGCTCGGCCTCGCCGCGCGCGCGGGCGCAGAGCTGTACCACGACGACGTGCAGTCCAGGGCGTGGCTGCAATTCACGGACGTGGAGCTCACCAGCGAGCGCAGCCGCGGCCAGTACCTCGACGGATCTTCCTACCTGTACGGCGGCGCCTTCGGGCTGCTCGAGCTGTCGTGGGACGAGCGGATCACGCTGCGGGGCGGGGGGCGCGTCTCGCACGTCGCGGCCGACGCGCCCGGCGACGAGGACTCCGGCTCGGCGGGGATCGCGCAGACCTGGACGCCGCTGGTCGGCTTCGCGGGCCTGACGGCGCGCCCGTACGGGCCGCTCTCGCTGCACGTCACCTGGGACGCCAGCTTTCGCGCGCCCAACCTCGACGACCTGACCTCGCGCCAGCAGACAGGCCCCGGGTTTCAGTTCGAGAACGCCGACCTGCGGCCCGAGCGCGCGCGCACGCTGGAGGTCGGCGCGCGGTGGCGGGAGGGGCGCGTCGAGGCCGAGGCGTGGATCTTCCGGACGACGATCTTCGACACGATGGTGCGGGAGCCGCGCGAGGTGGCCGACTGCCCGCCCGGCACCGCGGCGTGCGCGGGCTCGTGGTCGCGCTTCCAGCTCGTCAATTCCGATCGCGGCGCCTCGAGCCTCGAGGGACTCGAGCTCGCGCTGCGCGTCCGGCTGCCGGCGCACCTGTGGCTGCGGAGCACGCTCGCGTTCGCGGAGGGCGAGGGGCCCAACCCGCAGCCGCCGCCGGCGAATCGCGCGCTGCCCTATGACGAGACGCTGCCGCTCTCCCGCGTGCCGCCGCTCAACGGGACCGCGGAGGTCGACCACCGCAACCCGCTGGGGTTCTCGGCGGGCGCCGCGTTGCGCTGGGCGACCGCGCAGGACCGGCTCGCGCTGCAGGACTTCTCGGACGCGCGCATCCCCGCTGGCGGGACGCCGGGCTGGGCCGTCGTCGACCTCCGCAGCTCGTACCGGTGGGGCGACGCGCTGGCGCTCTCGATCGTGCTGGAGAACCTGCTCGACGAGCCGTGGCGAGGCCATGGCTCGGCGATCGACGGACCGGGACGCAGCGTGGTGCTGGAGCTCCAGCTCGCGCCGGCGTCCATTGACGGAGGAGAGACCTGATGAGGCGCTGGATCTGCCTGGTATCGGCGGTGGCCGCGTTGTCGTTCGCGACGGCGGCGTGCGAGGGCGAGGACCCCGTGGAGACGCCGTCGGGCGGCTCGGGCGGGGGGAGCGAAGGCGGCGTTGGCGGGGGGGGCGGAGGGGGCTCGGGCGGCGGTACGGGTGGGACCGGCGGGGGGCCG
>CAYHCR010000828.1:0-2539 GCA_964354895.1 uncultured Myxococcales bacterium
GGCTCGAGGCGCTCGCCCGGCCGGAGGTGCTCGGGCGCGTCTTCGGCGTCAACGAGAGCGAGCTGCCCGTCGACGCGACGATGCACGCCGTCCGCCTCGCGACCGGCGGCACGATCGCGGCGGGCCGGGCGGCGCTCGCGCGCGGCGGACCGGCGTTCAATCTGCTCGGCGGCTTTCATCACGCGGGGCCGGACGGCGGCGGCGGCCTCTGCCCGATCAACGACGTCGCGATCGCGATCGCCGTGCTCCGCCGCGAGGGCTTCCACGGCCGCGTGGTGATCCTCGATCTCGACGCGCACCCGCCCGACGGCACGGCGAAGTGCTTCGCGGGGGATCCGGACGTCTGGATCGGCTCGCTCAGCGGCGTGTCGTGGGGCGAGCTGCCGGGCGTCGACGAGACCGTCCTGCCGATCGGCGCCTCGGACGACGTCTACCTCGGCGCGCTGCACGGCCTGCTCGCCCGCATGCCCAGACCCGCGCTCGCCTTCGTGCTCGCCGGCGGCGACGTGCTCGCGGGAGACAAGCTGGGGCGGCTCGGCGTGACGCTCGCCGGCGCGCGGCGCCGCGATCTCGCCGTCGCCACCGCGCTGCGCGGCCGGCCCTCCGTCTGGCTGCCGGCGGGTGGCTACTCGCTCGAGTCATGGCGCGTGCTCGCCGGCAGCTACCTCGCCGTCACGCGTCGCTCCCGTCGGCCGATCCCGCGCCGCGCCGATCCGCTCTCGCGCGGCTTCCGCAAGATCTACCAGTCGCTCAAGCCCGAAGATCTCTTCGGCCGCGTCTCGCTCGACGTCGCGGATCTCGAGGAGCTCTTCGGCGGCCACCGCGGCGACCGCCTGCTCGGCGCCTATACCGCCGCCGGGATCGAGTACGGCCTCTGGCGGTACGGGATCGACTCCGCGATCCGCCGACTCGGCTACCGCGATCTGCGCGTCGAGCTCGATCGCGTCGGCGAGGGCGATCGCGCGCGGCTCTTCGGCTGGGCCGACGCCACCCGCCACCTGCTCTTCGAGGTCGTGCTCCGTCGCTCCCGCGTCGCGGGCCAGGACGTGCTCTTCGTCAACTGGCTGAGCCTGCGCCACCCGCGCGCGCGCTTCACCGACGGGCGCCCGAAGCTGCCGGGGCAGGAGGTGCCCGGCCTCGGGCTCGCGCGGGAGGCGAGCGAGCTGCTCGAGCGGGTCGCAGAGCGGCTCGGCCTCGCGGGCGTCGCGGTCCGGCCGGCGCACTACCACGTCGCGTACGGCGGCCGGCAGCGCTTCCGGTTCGCGGATCCCGCGCAGCAGGGCCGCTTCGAGGCGCTGGTGCGGGATCTGCGCGGGCGATCGCTGCCGGAGGCGACGCGCGCCGTCGACGCCGGCCTCGTGTACATGAATGGCGCACGCTGGGCGTGGGAGCCCGGCGAATTCGTCGCCTGGCTCAAGCCGCCGCCGCCCGATCCGATGGTCGCCGCGACGCGCGAGGCGACGCGCTTCACGCTCGAGCCACCCGCGTGAACCCGCCCCCTCCGGCGCGCGCGATCCCGCTCGCCGGCGTGCCGCTGATGGTCGCGTCGATGGCGCTCTTCGCCTGCATGGCGATCGCCGGCCGGATCGCGGCGCGCGAGATGTCGGCGCCTCAACTGGTCGCGATCCGCTTCGCGTCGATGCTCGCGGTGCTGATCCCGCTGCATCTCTCCGGGCACGCGCGCGTCCGCCCCGGCAACCTCCGGCTGCTCGCCCTGCGCGGGCTCTTCGGCGGGCTCGCGGTGCTCACGTTCTTCGTCGCGCTCGCGCGCTGCCGCGACACCGGGACCGCGTCGCTGCTCAACAACATCAGCCCGCTCTTCACGAACCTGCTGGCGGTGCCGCTGCTCGGCGAGCGCCTGACCGGTCGGCTCGGCGCCGGGCTGGTCATCGCGCTCGTCGGCGTCGGGCTGGTCGTCGCGCCCGATCCGTCGGGGCTGACGCGGCCCGGCGTCGGGGAGCTGGCGGGGCTCGCGAGCGCGCTCCTCTCGGCGCTGGCGGTGATCAGCCTGCGGGCCGCGCGCGCGACCGACGACGCTGTGACGATCCTCTTCGCGTTCTGCGTCGGCGGCCTCGCGATCTCCGCGCTGCCGGCCGCGCTGGACTGGCGCGCGGCCTCGAGCGACGCGTGGCTCGCGGCGCTCGTCGTGGGCGGGACGAGCCTGCTCGCGCAGCTCGGCATGACGCACGCGTTCGGGCTGCTGCCGGCCGGGCGCGGGGCGACCTGGCAGCTCACGACGCCGCTCTTCACGTTCGCGCTGGCGTGGCCGCTGCTCGGCGAGCCGATCGCCCCGGCCGCGGCGGCAGGCGCAGGACTGACCGTCGCGGCGATCGCGTGGGCGACGTCGCGGGCGGGCTGACGCCGGCGCGACCGCGCCGCGAGCGCATCGCGCGCGGGCTATCCCCTCCGGAGCCGCGCCTCGATCTCGTCCCGCGTGGGAAGTCCTGCGGTCGGTCCGAGCGCGCCGCACGCGAGCGAGGCGGCGGCGTTGGCCCGCTCGAGCCTGCGGCGCAGCGGCAAGCTCTGCAGGAGCGCGTCG
>CAYHCR010000829.1:0-2529 GCA_964354895.1 uncultured Myxococcales bacterium
CACCCGGAAGGTGCGCGTGATGGGAACTTCGGCCGCTGTGTCGTGCCGCGCCGGGGCCGTCGGCGGCCCCCCAAGCGCGCCGGGGGCGTTGCGGGGGGTGGGCCCCCCGCCCCAAACCCAACCGTCGCGGACTACGTGTCCTTGGGCTTGTCGCCCTGCGTCTCGACCTGCTTGACCTCGCCCGGCTTGGCCACGGCGCCGGGCTCGACGCCGACGAACTCGACGCGGCGGTTCTTGGCGCGGTCGGCGTCCGTCTTCTCCTTCACGAGCGCGTCGCTCTTCGGATCGGTGCCGAGCTTGTGAAAGCGCAGGTCCGCGAAGCCGGGGCGCGTATCGGTCGGGATCGCGGGATCGGTCGGCAGCCAGACGTAATAGAAGCCGTCGCCCGTCGGCGTCCACGAGGGCTGCGCGTACTTGGCGCCCTCGATCACGTCGGTGGCGCTGCGTGCGCCGGTCGCGACGTCGAGCACGTAGAGCGTCGCCTCGTCCGAGTTGTTCGCCTTCTGCTGGAAAGCGACCTTCGTGCCGTCCCAGCTCGGGACCCAGGTGCCGAGCGAGACGGTGCCGTCCTTCGACCACGTGTTGGGATCGAGCAGCGGCTGCTCGGCGCCGTCCTTGCCGTGCTTCCACCAGACGATCGACTTCTCCTTGTCCGCGTGGCGGCGCGCCCAGAAGAAGTTCTCCCCGCGGCGGATCGGCGCAGAGAGCTGATCGACGTACGAGAGCTCCTTGAGGCGGGCCGCGATCGCGGCGCGCCCCTCGATGCGTCCGAGCAGCGCGCGCGTCGCCTCGTCCTGCTCCTTCACCCACGCGGCGGTCGCCGGATCCTTCGGATCTTCGAGCGCGCGATACGGATCGGCCACGAGGACGCCATGCAGCGTGTCGACGACGGCGCCGCGCAAAGCGGCCTTGGGCGAGGGCATCGGTCGGGCCACGGGCGCCGCGGGGACAGGCGCGGGAGGAGGGGTCGTGGCGCAGGCCGCGAGCAGGGTTGCGGAGAGCACCAGGAGCGTCTTTCGCATGGGGCGTTGCCTATGTCGCCCCGCGCGGTGGCGCAAGTCAGGGCCGAAGGCGCCCGTCAGAGCCGGCGGCGCACGTCAGAGCCGGTGGCGCAAGTCAGAGCGTGAGGCCGCTCTGCTCGAGCGTCACCGCCGCGACCTGCGCGAAGAGCTCGACCGACGGGTCCTTGTCGTCGCGCCACTGCGCGCGCGCCGGGTCCCACGAGAAGTGCCAGGCGCGGGACGTCGCGGCGAGCCAGAGCTGGCGCGTCGGCCGCTGCGTGTTGACGATGCACTTCACGCCGTTCCCGAACGTCACGGTCAGCACGTCGCCGGTCGACTCCGCGTCGGCGGCGTCGGGATCGAGCCGGTCGAAGCGGGCGGCGAGCGCCTGCAGCGCGTCGTGGGCCAGGCCCAGGTAGGTCGTCTCGTCCATGGCGCGGGTTTGTAACCGCCCCGCGCCCGCGCGTCACCCGGCCGCTGCGACGGCGGGCTCCGCGAGCAGCGCGTGCGCGCGGCAGAGCAGCGCCGCTGAGAACCCGAGCAGCTCGCGCCCGCCGGGCCGCACGCCGTCCACGCCGAGCACCTCGCGCAGCCTCGCGTCCTCGGCCCGCATCGCTTCGAGCGTCGCCTCCGCCCCGCCGGCCGCGAGCACCTCTGCGCCCAACCGCGCGACGGTCTGCGGGTCGGGCGCGCCCAGGGCCCACGCGCGCCGGACCGCCCGACCCAGCGAGGGCTGGCGCTCGAAGGCGGCGAGCAGCGCGTGAGAAGGGTTGCGGTTCTTCAGATCAGCGAAGCGATCCTTGCCGCCGTCGCCATCGGTGAGATCGGCCAGATCGTCCGCGAGCTGGAAGAGCACGCCGAGGTGGCGGCCCGCGCGATCGAACCGGGGCGCCCGCTCCGCCTGACCCGCCAGCAGGGCCGCGCCCGCGCCGCAGAAGGCGAAGAGCACGCCCGTCTTGCCGATTGCGATCTCCCTCCACGCCGCGAGGGGCAGCGACGCGTCGCCGCGCGCCTGCACCTCGGCGATCGTCGCGCGCGTCATCGCGGCGACCGTGCGGACGGCGAGCGCGGCGAGCGCGGGCGGGTGCGGCTCGAGCAGCTCGAGCGCGGTGGCCAGCACGAGGTCGCCGGCGAGCACCGCCGCCGTGTTCCCGAAGAGGACGTTCGCGGTCGGCTTGTCGCGGCGCCGCGTGCCTTCGTCGACGACGTCGTCGTGCAGCAGGGAGGCGGAGTGGATCAGCTCCGCCGACGCCGCCAGCGCCACGAGCCCTTCGTCCGGCGCGTCCACGAGCGTGCCGAAGTGGCGCGTGAGCTGGGGCCGGCCGCGCTTTCCGCCCGGGAAGGCGAGGTGGCGGGCCGCGGCGTCGAGCACCGCGGAGGGCGAGGACTCGCGCGCGGTCGCCGGCAGGGCGGCCTCCAGCCGGGCTTCGACGCGCTGCAGGAATCCACCGAGGTCGCTCGAGTCCATGGTGGTTTCATAGTTCACAGACACCTGAACTTCAAGAAGGCTCGATTGACTCGGTATGAC
>CAYHCR010000830.1:0-2520 GCA_964354895.1 uncultured Myxococcales bacterium
TGTCGTGCGACGAACTTGAGCACGACGTCGTAGCGCCCCTTGAGCTCTTTCAGGAACCAGTTGTCCGCCTCCGTGCGGAGCGGCGAGGAGCTCTCGAAGAAGATCCGACGCAGCAGCTCCTCTCGCGGCGACGCGAGCGCCTGCTGCTCCCAGCAGTCCCGATAGAACTTGGGCACGCCCTCGAAGAGCGTCCAGAGCAGGAGCAGTCGCTCGGGGCTGGGCTCGGCGTGGGCGCGGAGGATCTCGAGGATGGCGGAGAGATCGAGGTGCGTCAGCTCGATCTCGTCCGTGATCCGGTTGAAGAGCGGCGAGCTCTTGTGCTCGAGCAGCGCGGCGATCTCGGTGTGGATCGAGCCGAGCACGAGGAGGCCGCCAGGCACGTTTGCGGCGTCGGCCGCGAGCCGATCGACCTCCGCCTGGAGCTGGGAGGGGAAGTCGGCCAGCCGGTCCCGGTGAAAATACTGAAACTCGTCGAGCGCCACGACGTAGCCGGCCCTCGCCAGCACTCCGACGCTCCGCGCGAAGTCTCCGAGACTCGTCGGTCTCGGGAACGCGGCAGGGGCGAGGCCGAAGGTCTCCGTGGCGTCGGCGACGGGAGAGAGCGCGCCGGCCGGCCCGGCGTCGCGGATTGGGACATAGAGGACCCGCTCGATGCCGGCCTCGCGGAGCGCGTGCTGGATCAGCGCGGTCTTCCCGATGCGCCGACGGCCCGCGAGGTTGACGAAGCTCCAACTGGGCCGGCCGAAGACGGTACGGAGCCGTGCCACTTCGACGAGCCGTCCGTAGAAGCCCCAGTCCTCCGGCTCCTCCGCTGGTTATCGGAGAATAACTTGAGCAACCGGCGGCCGTATGCGCCCGCTTTCACAGGAGAAGTTCCGGGTCCCGGTCTGCGCTCGAGGCGCTCGGTCCGGAGCCTCGTGGCGAACGAGCGTTCGGCTCCTATTCGCCGGGCCCGCTCCTCGCCCTCGCGAAGCTCGCACCTGGAGGCCCCTGTGCCGGCGCTCCCGCATCAGGGTTGGCCCGCGAGGAGGGCAGGAGACCCCGGGGAGAGTCGCGAGCCGACCGAGGGGAGGACGCCGGCGTCGCCCGCAAGGACCGCCGTCAGACCGACCGCGGGCCGCGCCTCTCCTGCGCACCTCGGCGACCTGCTCCGAGTGCCTCGCAGGAAGTGCGTCGCCGGGCTGACGGACGGAGGCGGAAGTCATGCCGGGTCGGACCTGCCGTCTGGAGCACGGAACCGCAGCAAACGTGGCCGCACGATGGTAGGAGTGACGCATCCGCGACCGAGGGAAGGAGCCGCAACGTGTGGAAGCTTGCCATCGCATCGACGTCGCTTCGCGGCCGAGGTGACGTCGAGCTGCCGCTGCCCGCCTCGCACCGCGAGGTGTCGTTCGAGCCCTTCGAGGGGGTGCGTTCCCTCGGCGTGAGCGGTGGCCCCGACGTCGAGACGCTCGATGTCTCTGCGCTCCCGGACGACCTGATGCTGTACGTGCGCGGGCTGCCGAAGCTGCGCAGGATCGTCCTGCCGACCGGGGCCGGCGCCCGCCTGCACCTCGATCTCGCAGCGCCGCCAGCTCTGCGGATCGATGGGGATCTCGCCTGGGTCGACGCGTGCTGGTACGGCGCGTCCGGGCTGGAGACGCTGCACTCGTCGTGGAACGAGTGGGCCACGTCGCTCCGACCGGTGGTGCTGCGCGACGCGTGGCTCGGCCCGATGACGGGCGCGCCGACGGACGTCGCGCTGCTGGCGATCTGCGGCGACGCCTCCCCTGTGCTCGACCTGTCGAGCCACACCGCCGCCTGCGTCGTCATCGGTGGCGGCTGCTCGCCCGAGCAGGTCGCAGTCGCGTCGCACCAGCTCCTCTTCGTCCGAGAGGCCCCCGCGCTGCGTGCGATCACGCTGACACACGTGGCTGCGGTCTGCGTGGGCAACGCCCTCCTGCTCGAATCGGTGAGGGGAGAAGGGGTGCAGCTCTCGCTCCGCGACAGCGCGCTCGTGGACCAGCTCGAGATCGACGGCCGCTGGCAGGAGATGGCGATACACCGCGCGGGCCCGGTGCAGCTCGTCGCGGCCGGCGTCAGCTCGCTGACGTGCGAGTTCGTCCATCGACTGGTCCGTGCGGAGCGCGTGCTGGACAAGGGACCGCGGAAGACCAAAGCCTTCTCGCCCTCCGCCGAGCAGCAACTGGAGCTCCTCGTCCACGATCTCGGGGAGGGACGCGCGTTGACCGGCGCGGCGAAGAGCCTGTTCCTCGCGACGGCGAGGACGCTCGGCGCGCAGCGGGGCCTCGAGGCGCTCGCCGCCGTCGCGCACGGCCGCCCGCTCGCCCGGTCCTTCGACCTCTGGGCGCTGCGCATGAGCCTCGCGCGGAGCCAGCGGCAGCGGGAGACGAAGGACGAGAAGGGCGCCAAAGGCACGAAGCGGAAGACTCCCTGGCGCTGGGAATTCCCGCTCGATCTCGCCGATCGGGGCTGGCGCGCGGACGTGCGGCTCTGGCAGCACTGTCGTGCCGCGTCGGC
>CAYHCR010000831.1:0-2514 GCA_964354895.1 uncultured Myxococcales bacterium
GTGCCGATCCTCATGACCGCGCTCGCCGCGGGGCTGGGGCTCGTGCCGCTCGCGCTCTCGGGCGGAGAGCCCGGCAGCGAGATCCAGGCGCCGATGGCGATCGTGATCCTCTGTGGACTCGCGAGCTCGACGGCGCTGAACATGTTCGTGGTGCCGGCGCTCTACCGGCAGTTCGGCGAGCTGTCGCGGCGTCGGCTCGGGCGTCCGGCCCAGGTCGACGCGACGTGAACGGCCCACACCATCAGCGGCGCGGAAGGCCGCTCGAGCGCGCTCCTGCGGCGTGCTCGACCTCCCCGCAGGAGACGCAAGCGTGACCACCAGACGTCATTGGCTCGCACCGCTGGTCGTCCTGGCTCTGGCAGGGCCCGCGTGGGCCCACGGGATCTCGGCGGCGGACAAGGAGGCGATGCTCGCGGGCGGGAACCTCCGCTATCTCTGGCTCGGCGCGACGCACATGCTGACCGGCTACGACCACCTGCTCTTTCTGTTTGGCGTCGTGTTCTTCCTGAAGGGCTTCCGGCCGATCGTCCGCTACGTCACGGCGTTCACGGTCGGCCACAGCCTCACGCTGATCCTCGCGACACTCCTGCAGATCACGGCGAATTACTATCTGGTCGACGCGCTGATCGCGCTGAGCGTGATCTACAAGGGCTTCGACAACGTGGATGGCTTCCGGCGCTTCCTCGGTCGCGAGCCGCCCAATCTCCTCGCGGTGATCCTGGGCTTCGGCCTGATACATGGCTTCGGCCTGTCGACCCGCCTCCAGCAGCTCCCGCTCGGCGACACGGGGCTTCTCGCGCGGATCGTGTCGTTCAACGTGGGGGTCGAGCTCGGGCAGATCGGGGCGCTCGTGGTGATGGTGGCGTTGATCGCGGGCTGGCGCCACACGAGGTCGTATGCGACCTTCGCCACGGTCTCGAACCACGGTCTGATCGTCGCCGGAGGGCTTTTGTTCCTGTTTCAGCTTCATGGCTTTCTGCATACCTTCATGCCGGACGAATTTCCGATCAGCCCCGACAGCCACGCGCACGCCCACGAGGACCTGGCGGCGGAGTCGGCGAGCCCCCACGAAAACCTCTGAGCAGCCCCTCACCTGATGGAGCCCAATGATGATCCGACCGCTTCCGCTCGTCGCTCTCCTCGCCGTCCTCGCCCTCGCGCCCCCCGCGTTCGCCCACGGGGGTGGTCACGGCCCGCCGCCGCAGCGGATCGCCGACTGCAAGGCGCCGACGTGTACGATGGAGGAGATCGTCGCGGGCGTGGAGAAGAACGTGCTGCCGATGTTCGTGCAGAGCGGGAAGCTCGATCCGAGCTGGAGCGCGCTCAAGGCCCAGGACGCCGAGCAGCGGAGCCTGCCCACGCTGAACACCGAATGGGTGGTTCGATTCCGCAATGACACGATCCAGGATCCGGCCAAGAGACTGCTGCACGTCTTCGTCACGCCGACGGGCCACCTCGTCGCCGTGAATCACTCGGGCAAGTGAGCCCGGCCACGCGCGAGGGCCGCGCGGAGGGATCGACGCGATGAGTGAAGGCGCGAGCCGCGACGGGCACCATCCGCTGCGTGGCGCCCTGCTCGGACTCGCGGCGGCGGCGCTCTTCGGGCTCTCGGCGCCGCTCGCGAAGCTCCTGCTCGCGGACGTTCCGCCGGTCCTGCTCGCGGGGCTCCTCTATGCGGGCGCCGCGGCAGGTCTGTGGCTGCACCGGCTCGTCGCGCCCCCGACGCGCGAGGCGGGGCTGCGTCGGGCCGATCTGCCCCGGCTCGCCGGGGTGGTGCTCGCGGGCGGGCTGCTCGGGCCGGTGCTGATGCTGCTGGGCCTCGACAAGGTGACGGCGCTCGCCGGCTCGCTGCTGCTGAACCTCGAGGCCCCCTTCACGATGCTCTTCGCGGTCGTGCTCTTCCGCGAGCACCTCGGCCTGCACGCGGGGCTCGCGGCGGCCCTGATCGTCGTGGGCGCGGTCGTGCTCGAGCTGCAGCCGGGAGCGCTCGGCGCAGAGCTGTCCGGCGCGGCGCTGCTCGCGGCGGCGAGCGCGTGCTGGGCGCTCGACAACAACCTCACGCAGCGGCTCTCGCTGCGCGATCCCTTCGCGATCGTGCGGGTGAAGACGCTGGCGGCGGGCGTGCTCAACACGGCGCTCGGCCTCGCGCTCGCGGGCTTCGTGTGGCCGCCGGCGCCGTACGTGCTGGGCGCGCTCCTGCTCGGCAGCGGGAGCTACGGCGTGAGCGTGGTGCTCGACGCCTACGCGCTGCGACTCGTGGGCGCGGCGCGGGAGGCCGCGTACTTCGCGACGGCGCCGTTCGTGGGCGCGCTCGGGGCGGTGGTGCTGCTGCGCGAGTCGCTGGCGGTGCAGGACGGCGTGGCGATGGCGGTGATGGTGGCGGGCGTGGCGCTGCTGCTGCGCGAGCGGCACGGGCATGAGCACGCGCACGCGCCGCTCGAGCACGAACACCTGCACGCGCACGACGAGCATCACGTCCACGGGGCGCCGGCCCGCGCGGCGTGCGGCCCCGGC
>CAYHCR010000832.1:0-2511 GCA_964354895.1 uncultured Myxococcales bacterium
CGGGCAGTTCGTGTGCTGGGCCGAGGCGCTCGCCGACGGCGGGCACGTCTCGACGTCGGAGGCCGACGCGCGCAAGGGCGCCTACACGAACGCGCTGAAGAAGGGCGCGGCGATGTTCGGGGTGGGGCGGCAGGCCTACGAGGGCACGCTCGACGACGACAACGTGCCGGGCGTCGAGGCGCCGCCGCACCCGGCGCAGCAGCAGAGCGAGGTGCGGAGCTTCCCGCGCGAACAGCCGCGGGGTGAGGCGCGGAGCTTCACGATGGAGCAGGCGCGGGGTGAGGCGCAGCGGGCGCCGCGCGTCGAGGCGCAGGGCTTCCAGCGGGAGCCGCAGCGCGGTCCCGTGCAGGAGCGGGTGGAGTCGCCCACGCCGGTGGCGCCGGTTCCGCCGGTGGCGCCGGTCCCGCCGGCCGACAACGCCAGCCGCAACCGCCTCACCTCCAAGCAGCTGGCCGCGCTCTGGTCGATCGCCCGCCGCAACGGGCTCTCGCAGGGCGAGTTCCGCGCGCAGGTCCGCGGCCAGTTCGGCGTGCAGCCGGAGTTCCTGGGCAAGGCCGAGGCGTCCAAGCTCATCGGCGCGATGAGCAACGGCCACGCCGACGCGACCGAGGCGATCCACGCCGCGGCGGACGGGCGCTGACGTGAGCACCCTCCAGGCGATGCGGCAGGCGCTGCACTTCAGCGTCTCGCAGCTCAAGTCGTTCACGATCTGCCCCGAGCAGTACCGGCTCCAGTACGTCGAGGGCTCGCCGCCGCAGTTCGTCCCGATCCCGCTGGCGTTCGGCAAGGCGTTCCACGCCGCGCTCGGCGCCTGGTACGTGCGGGTGAAGGGCACGGCGGCGGCGCCCGTGCTCGAAGAGGTCCTCGCCGTCTTCGAGGAGCAGTGGAAGGTCGCGGCGAACGGGCCCGTGCCGCTGCAGCAGGTCGACGAGGACGACGAGCCGGGCGCGATCGTCGACAAGGGCGTCGCGATGCTGCGCGCCTTCCACGCCGACGCGCTCACGCGGCCGCTGCCGGACGTGCAGGCGATCGAGCTGCCGTTCTCGGTCGAGCTGCACGACCCGGAGACCGGTGAGGTGCTGGAGGAGCGGCTCACCGGCGCCTTCGACCTCGTCGTGCGCGAGGAGGGGCGCCGGATCATCGTCGAGCACAAGACGTCGGCGCGGAAGTACGGCGCAGACCAGCTGCGCTTCGACCCGCAGCTCACGGCGTACCAGCTCGCGGCGCGGGAGCTGGGCCTCGGCGAGGTCGGCCTCCGCTACCAGGTCGTGACGAAGACGAAGAACCCCGCCGTGCAGCTCGAGGACGTGCGGCGCGACGACGCCGACGAGCAGGACTTCCTGCGGGCGACGGTCGGCGTGCTGCGGGCGATCGACGCGGGCGCGTTCTGGCCGGTGCGGGGCTGGCAGTGCAGGGGCTGCCCGCACGCGGCGGCGTGCGCGGCGAAGTCGCGCAGGTCGTAGCGGACAGCAGTGCCGGGAGCGTGCCGCGCTCGCACGGGCGGCCGCGCCGGCGTCGTCACCATCACCCCCGACCAGGAGGAGACGGACCATGGGCTCGCCCAGGGGCAGGACCGGCCTCGCGCTCGAGACGTTCGAGGGCCTGACGGACGAGGAACTGCTGCGTGTACTCGTTGGAACGCGCGACGGCGTCGAGGAGTTGCTCTCGCGGTACGGCGCCATCAACGAGCTGGCGCGGCTCGCGCCGACGGAGCTGGCGCAGGTCCTGACGCCGGCTCGGGCGGAGAGGGTGGCGGCGGCTCTGGAGCTGGGCCGGCGTGCAGCTGTGCCGCGCGTGCGGGAGCTGACCCTCGACTCGGCGCACGAGGTGTACAGGTACGCCCGCCCGCGGATGGCACACCTCACGTACGAGGTCTTCCACGTGTTGCTGCTCGACACGAAGCGGCGGCTCGTCGCCGACCGGCGCGTGGGGCAGGGCGGGCTCGCGAGCTGCGCGCTGTCGCCGCGGGACGTGTTCGAGCCGGCGATCCGCGAGGCCGCGCCCGCCGTGATCTTCGTCCACAACCACCCCTCCGGATCGCCGGAGCCGTCGCGGGACGACGTCGCGCTGACCGTCCGGCTTGCGGAGGCGGCGGGGATGCTCGGGATCACGCTGGTCGACCACGTCGTCGTGGCGGACGGGGGCTTCGCCAGCGTGGGCCCGAAACGCGGCTAGCGTCACGCAGGGAATGAAGCGGATCAGGGCGAGTGAATCGTCGCAACACGCAAACAGCTGCGCGGCCTACTCGCCGTACGAGGCGCGGGCTGGCCGAAGAAGGCGGTCGTCCAGGCGCCGAGGGACGCGAGCTCTGCCGTGGCCGGTCGAGGCGGCGGGGTCGACGGCACCGCCTCGATCGTCGAGTGAGGCAGGAACTCGTCCAGCGTCAGCCGGTCCTCCACGACGATCGACTCGGGCGAAAACGTGGCTCCGAAGAGCGTCTTCGCGAAGCCTCGGAGCGAGGCGCCACCCGCGGCATCCCCGTCACCTAGCCTCGGCGAGGTGCCGGCCGGG
>CAYHCR010000833.1:0-2506 GCA_964354895.1 uncultured Myxococcales bacterium
GCTCGATGCCGCCAGCAGGATCCGTCACGCTCGAGACGAAGCCGTTCGCGTCGTGCCCAATGGCCGTGCGGAGGCCGAAGGGGCCGACGATCACCGTCGCGACGCCGCTGTCGTTCCGCTCGAACGTCGTCACGTTTGCGTGTGCGTCGGTCAGCGTCTGCAGGCCGCCTTCGCCCCAGCCGATCGTGAGCAGCAGCGCTCCCGTGCGTGCGTCCAGCGTGCGCAAGTGCCGGCCCGTGACCGCCTCGAAGACATACAGCTCGTCGCCGCCCGCGGACGGTACGACGCGGTCGCCTTCGCCCTGCCACGCCGGCAGGCCCGCCCGCCGCCGCACGACCGGCGTGCTTGCATCCGCGACGAAGACGTCGCCTTCGGGCCCCACCGCGAGTCCCCACGGCACCGAGAGACGCACGTCCTGCGGGAGCTGGTCGACGTCGAGGCTCGCTGCGCCGCCGCCCATCACGTTCACGACGCGGCCGTCCGTGCGCACCGCGCGCACTCGCTCGTCGATGCGGTCTGCGACGTAGATCGTGCCGTCGCGGCCGAGTTCCAAGCCCACGATCGTGCCGAAGCGGATCTCCCGAACGTCTCCTTCAGGCGCGTTCGAGCTCGCCCCGGGCCCGCCCGCTGCGACCCGCAGGCTCCCATCCGGCAACACCCGCAGCACCTCGGACTGCACGCCGACATACAGGCTGCCGTCCTCGCCGCGCGCGACCCGCGTCGGGATCCGCAACGCGGTGGTCAGGGCGCGCCCGCCGTCGACGGGCTCGTCGGTGCCGGCCCCCGCGAGCGTCTCGAGCGTGCCGTCGGGGCGAATGCGTCGGAGAAGATCCGACAGGCCGACGTCCGCGTCTTCGACGAAGTAGATCGAGCCGTCCGGCCCGGACGCGACGCCCGAGGGCTGGCCGATCGCCGCGGTCGCCGCGAGCGCGCCGTCCGGGGTGAAGCCGCTGGTGCGCGTGCCGGCGACCGTCCGGACGACGCCGTCGAGCCCGACGCGCCGGATGCGGAAATCCTCTGCGACGAGCAGCGCGCCGTCGTGCCCGACCTCGAGATCGATCGGGTCTGCGAACTCTGCTTCGAGGGCCGGCAGCCCGTCTTCGAGCCCCGCGGGTCCGCCTCCGCCCGCGAAGCGCCGGATGACACCGTCTGCGCTGACCGCGCGGATCTCGCCGCCGTACTGGCCGATGTAGAGCGTGCCGTCCGGCGCGGCCGCGAGCGCGCTCGGCCCCCGCAGGAGTGCGTCGCGCGCGGGACCGCCGTCGCCGACGTCCTCCTGCGAGGGCCGCGACGGGCCGCCGCCGGCGTAGACGGGCGCGCCGGGGCCGTCTTGCTGCAGGCGGCGGGTCGAGCCGTCGCCGCGCAGCAGCGAACCTGAGACTGGGTCATACATGTGCACGTCGTCGACCGCGAGCCCGCCGAGGCCGAAGGCTTCGGTGCCGAGCTGGCCGAGAAGCCCGCGCCAGGTGCGGGTGAGCGAGATGCTCTGGTCCGAGCGCGTGGCCAGCGTCTGGCCGCTCGCGCTGACCCGGTCGAAGCTCGCCGCGAACTCCGCTCGACTCTCGGCGTACGCGAGCGGATACAGATACGTCAGCTCGACGGTGACCGGCTGCGCGCCCGGGAGTTCGCGGCCGTAGCCGTCGCGGCCGTCCCACTGCACGCGCACGGACTGGTCCGGCACGAGCGGCGGCGAGACCTCGAGGCGCTGGCCCGCGACGCTGATCGTGAGGTGCACGCCGAGGAGCGAGGCCGGCAGCGCAGCCGCCCGTCATCGGGACGTCGAGCGCGTAGCCGGAGCGACGACCCGGCGCGCGACCGCTCGACCAGGTCAGACCGACGGAGGTGCCGGCGACGGAGATCGGCTGGAGCAGCACCTGCGACTGGCAGAGGATGATCGAGCCCTCCTGCTGGTCCTCGCAGTTGCACGCGGGCTCGCCCTCGGGCGCGAGCGGTTCGACGGCGTCGGCGGGCACGCCCCACGGCCAGTTGAAGTCCCAGGGCGTGAAGTGACGCACGCCGACGCGCCAGAGCGTCTCGCCGGGCAGGTAGAGCGTGGCGAGCTGGGCGCGTTCGCTGTCGGCTATGCCGAGCGCCGCGAGGGTCTCGGGCGCGTCCTCGGCGCCGTCTCCGTCCGTGTCGAGCTGCGCGAGGCCGTCCGTGACAGAGAGGACCTCGACGACCTTGCCGTTGTCGCCTGCGTGCCAGACGCCGGTGTTCCGGTCGAGCCAGCCGGCCGGCACGACGGTGCCGACGGGGAACTGCAGGAAGTTCTGAAGGTAGACCGGCAGCGGCTGCGAGAACTCCACTTGCTCGGCACCGACGGCGAGCGCCTCGTCGAGCGAGAGCTCGGCGGCAAACGTATACGCGCTCGCAGGCGGGAGCGACGCCGGCATTGCTGAGGGGCCCGCCGCGCCGTTCGTGTATTCGGTCGCGCGGAGCGTCACCTCGCGGAGCGGGCGCCGCGAGCCATCCGGCATGACCAGCTCTCCGGACGTGCTCGGCGGGA
>CAYHCR010000834.1:0-2504 GCA_964354895.1 uncultured Myxococcales bacterium
CCTTCTCGAGCTCCTTGAACTTCACCAGCGTGCCCTCGAGCTTGACCGCCAGCTCGTCCGGCGAGACGCGCAGGTGTGCCGCCGCGCCGCGCAGCTCGCGATCGCGCGCCTGCACCCAGGCCACCGCGCCCTCGCCCGTCACGCCCATCAGCCGCCGCGTGCCGCTCGCGATCGAGCCCTCCTGCGTCAGCTTGAAGAAGCCGATGTCGCCGGTCCGGGCGACGTGCGTGCCGCCGCAGAGCTCGCGGCTGTCCGGGTGCACCTGCACGACGCGCACCGCCTCGCCATACTTCTCGCCGAAGAGGGCGACCGCGCCGGAGGCCCTCGCCGCGTCGAGCGACATCAGCTCCGTCCCCGACGCGGCGTTGTCGAGGATCATGTGGTTCACGCGCGCCTCGATCCGCTCGAGCTCCTCGGGCGTCGGCGCCTTCATGTGTGCGTAGTCGAAGCGCAGCGAGTCCGGCCCCACGACCGAGCCGGCCTGCTTGACGTGATCCCCGAGCACCTCGCGCAGCGCCTCGTGCAGCAGGTGCGTCGCCGAGTGGTTGCGGCGGATCGCCGCGCGTCGATGGCCGTCGACCTTCGTGGTCAGCTTTGCGCCCACCTTCACCACGCCGCTCTCGAGCGTCGCGCGGTGCACGTGCAGCCCGCCCGTCGGCTTGATCGTGTCGGTCACGATGAGGCGCACGCCGTCCGCGACGAGCTCGCCGGTGTCGCCGAGCTGGCCGCCGCTCTCGGCGTAGAACGGGGTCGCGTCGAGCACGACGTCGATCTGCGCGCCTGCCTTCGCCTCGGTGACGCGCACGCCCCCGACGACGAGCGCGCGCACCGTGCCGCCGCCGTCGAGCCCCGTGCCGTCGTAGCCCGTGAAGGTCGTCGCGCCGAGCTCGCCCGCGAGCTCCATCCAGAGCCCCGCGACCGCCGCGTCGCCGGTGCCGGTGAAGGTGGAGCGGCTGCGCTGCTGCTCGAGCAGCGTCTGGAAGCCCTCCTCGTCCACCGTGAAGCCGCGCTCCCCTGCCACGATCCGCGTGAGGTCTTCCGGGAAGCCGTACGTGTCGTAGAGCTTGAAGACGACCTCGCCCGGCAGGCGCTTCTCGCCCGCGGCGCGCGCGTCGATCTCCTCGGAGATGAGCTGGAGGCCCCGCGCGAGCGTGCGGCGGAAGCCCTCCTCCTCGTTCTTCGCGACCTCCGTGATGAAGCTCTCGTTCTCCACGAGATCGGGGAACGCGCCCTTCATCTCCGCGATGACCGTGCGGCAGACCTCGTGCAGGAAGGGCTTGTCGATCCCGAGCAGCGTGCCGTGGCGGATCGCGCGCCGCATGATCCGCCGCAGCGTGTAGCCGCGCCCCTCGTTGGAGGGCAGCACGCCGTCGCCGACGAGGAAGGTCGTCGCGCGCGCGTGATCGGCGATGACGCGCATCGAGACGCGCTGCGCCTCCGTGCCCGTCTCATACGAGGCGCCGGACAGCTGTGCGGCCCGCTGCACGATCGTCTGGAGCAGATCGGTGTCGTAGTTCGTGCGTTTGCCCTGCACGACCGCCGCGATGCGCTCGAGCCCCGCGCCGGTGTCGATCGAGGGCTTCGGCAGCGGCGTCAGCGTGCCCGACGCGTCGCGCTCGAACTGCATGAAGACGAGGTTCCAGATCTCCATCCAGCCGGTCCCGTCGGCCCTGTCCGCGCCCGGCGCCGCGGGGCCCGCCCGCAGCGCGGCCGGATCATTCCCCTGATAAAAATGGATCTCCGAGCAGGGGCCGCAGGGCCCGGTGTCGCCCATCGCCCAGAAGTTGTCCTTCTCACCGAGCCGGAAGATGCGGTCCTTCGGCACGCCCGCGCGCTCGTGCCAGAGCGCCGCGGCCTCCTCGTCGGCCGGGATCGCGGCGGTGCCCTCGAAGATCGTCACGGCGAGCTTCTCGGCCGGGAGCCCGAGCACCTGCGTGATGAACTCCCAGGCCCAGACGATCGCGTCCTGCTTGAAATAGTCGCCGAACGAAAAATTCCCGAGCATCTCGAAGAACGTGTGGTGGCGCGCCGTGTAGCCGACGTTCTCCAGATCGTTGTGCTTGCCGCCCGCGCGCACGCACTTCTGGGAGGTCGCGGCGCGCACGTAGTCGCGCTTCTCGCGCCCGGTGAAGAGGTCCTTGAATTGGACCATGCCCGCGTTCGTGAAGAGCAGCGTCGGATCGTTCTGCGGCACCAGCGCAGACGAGCGCACGACGCGGTGTCCGCGCTGCTCGAAGAAGGTCAGGAACGCGGATCGGATCTCGGCGGCGGTGCGGGGCGTGCCCATGAACGGCCACGGCTTTCTCGCGCGTGCAGGCGCGGTCAGGCGCACGCGCGGCGAGTGGCCCGCAGGTGCGAAAAGGGGTGGTGGATGTAGCGCCCGGGCCGGGGCTTGGTCAAACGGCGGCGCTACCCGCGCGGCAGCTCGAGGCTGAGCTTCCAGCCGTCCGCCTCGCGGAGCATGACGATCTCCTTCTGCTCCCCGCCGAGGTGGGTCACGCGCA
>CAYHCR010000835.1:0-2501 GCA_964354895.1 uncultured Myxococcales bacterium
AGCTCCTCGGGCCGAGCTTTTAGCGAGCCGCGCTCGACGCAGCGCGCGCTTCGCCCGCCGTTCTAGAGTCGGCCGGTGCCCCCGCCCCCGACCCAGCTGCTCGTGCTCGTCTGCGACGCCGTGGCCTTCCGGCTCCCTCGCGTCGCGGAGGCCATCGAGCGCCTCTCGGCCGCGCTGTCGGCCGAAGAGCGGGCAGGGTTGCGGCTCGGATTTCGTCCCGCGCAGGACCGCCTCGTCCTGCTCTGCCCGATCGGTCGACGGCCGCGCGCCGAGCGCTTGCAGCAGCTGCAGGCGGCCGCGGCCCTGCAGGGGTTGCGCGAGCTGCCGCTCGAGACGGCCGGGATGCCGCACGGTGCCGCCGAGGCGCGCGCGATCGCGGCCTGCCCGAAGCAGCAGACCTTCACCACGCGGGCGTCGCTCGCGGCGTGGCTCGAGGAGGGCCTCGGCCTCGTGCACGGCAGCCACCACGAGGTACGGCTCGGCGCGGCGCTGCAGCTGCGCTGGGCGGACGAGACCGGCTTCCTCGAGGCGTGGACCAGCGAGCTCGCGCAGCACGGCGCCTGGATCCGGACGCGCGGCCCTCCTCCGCCGCTCGGCCGCGCGCTCCCGCTTGAGCTGTACGTGCCCGGCGAGCCCGAGCCGGTCCGCGCGATCGGGACCGTGGTGCGCCACGGCGAGGAGCGCGGCCGGGAGGGTTTTGGCGTCTCGCTCGCGCTCGGCGGGCCCGCGCAGGACCGCCTCGCGCTCGCGGCGCGGCGGCTCGGCACGAGGGTCGTGCAGGACGCCCGCCGCAAGGACGCGCGCGTGCCCGTGCGGCTGCGGGTCGAGCTCGGCACGGGCGAGGCGCTCCTGCGGGAGTACACGACGAACCTCTCGCGCGGCGGCGCGTTCGTCGCGACGCAGAGCCCGCCGCCGATGGGCACGAGGCTCCCGCTCGTGGTCGCGCTGCCCGACGGGACGGAGCTCGAGCTCGCGGCAGAGGTCGTGCGCGTCTTCACGAAGGAGAGCGCGGCGGCGAGCGGCGGGGTCGCCGGCTGCGGCGTCGCTTTCCTCGATCCCGCCGCGCCGGGGCTCGCGACGCTCGGCGCGCTCGTCGACGCGCTCGTCCCTCGCGAGAAGCGCCACGTGCTCTTCGCCAACGGCGCGCGCTCGGCTCGGCGCGCGATCCTCGAGGAGCTCACGCGGCGCGACTGCGACGTCCATGAGGTCGGCACCGGCGCGGCGCTCTTCGAGGCGCTGCTCGACGAGCTGCTCGGCCTCGACCTGCTCGTGCTCGACCGTGCGCTGCCGGACGTCGCGGCGGAGGAGCTGCTCGCGCGCATCCGCCGGCTCGGGGGCGAGACGGAGCTGCCGATCGCGGTGCTCGTGCCGGCGAGCGAGCCTTCGGCGGGACGTGAGGCGCTCCTCGCGGCGGGCGCGGATCTCGTGCTCGAGGTCTCGCTCGGCCCGGTCCCTGCGGTTGCGCAGCTGCTCGGCCTGCTCCACGGGGGCCGCCCGCAGCGCCTCACCGGAGGGGCTGGCATCGCGTAGGATCCCCAGATGCGCCTGCTCCCGCTCCTGCTCACCGTGGTCGTCTCGCTCTCGGCCGCGCCCGCGGCCGCCGCGCCAGAGACGCTCACGCCGCGGGAGCTCGCCGACGCCCTCGCCGAGTACAACCGCTTCGCGCACGGTCGCCTGCCGACGCTCCGCGCGGAGGAGCTCGACGAGCTGCTGCGGGGCGACGTCGTGCGCCGCAAGCTCCGCGGGAAGGGCGGCGCCGGTCAGGATCGCGTGCTCGGGATCGTGCTCACGAGGCTGCCGCGGGTGCAGCCGTGGATCGTCGTCACCGATCCGCACTTCGCGACCGACTCCCAGTACGCCGGCAAGAAGCTCGACCCGCCGGGGACGAACCCGACCCGCAGCTACGGCCTCCTCGATCTGCCGTGGCCGGTCGCCGATCGCCACTGGGTCGTCGACGTCTCGACGAACCAGCTGCTCTCCCAGAAGACCGGCGGGCGCTGCTGGGAGCGCTACTGGGATCTGACGAAGGGCGGCGAGGGCCTCGCGCCGGAGGTCTACACGACGGCCGGCCTGCCCGGCACCGATCCGGCGAAGCTTGCCGAGGTGATCTACACGCCGGTCAACAGCGGCTCCTGGGTCTTCATCGCGCTGCCCAGGGGGTTCACGCTCGTCGCGTACCAGCTCGCGACGCAGGTCGGCGGCGACATCCCGGAGGAGGCGCTGCATTCGTTCGCGCTGCAGGCGATGGGGCAGCTCATGCGCGGGATCCTCGGCAAGGCGGAGGGCGTCGCCGGCCACTACGACGCGGCCCACGTCGCGCTGCCGGGCGGCGACGGCGCCGAGCTGCCGCGCGCGACGCCCTGACGCGCGGCGCGAAGCGGACCTGCGGCGGGATCAGCCCGACGCCGCCTCGAGCGCCCGCTCGTCGCGCACGGTGAAGCTCCGCGGGTCGATCGCGCCCGCCTCGCCGAGCCGCTTCGCACAGCGCGAGAGCGTCTCCG